>NZ_JCAYNV010000006.1:0-244427 GCF_059758055.1 Shewanella sp. MF05956
CCTACAAAGGTAAACGGGTCATCCAAGGCGGACGAGCACAAGTACGAACTGTACTCTATATGGCAATGATGTCGGCTATGCAGTGTAACCCTGTGTTTAAAGCCACTTACCAGCGACTGCTTGGGCAGGGCAAGCCCAAAAAAGTCGCCATCATTGCATGTGTCAGAAAGATGGTAATTATCTTAAATTCGATGCTAAGAGATGGCGTCATGTGGGATGAGAATACAGGTAAAAATAAGTTATTGACGCCATAGTCGTTAGTTAGGCTTCGACGTCTTCAACTATTTTTTCTGACCCAGAAACTAAATTCGCTTTCAAATTACAATGCTTACCTTTATGGACTAGATCCACAAAATTTCTTAAGTCATTAAGTTGAGGATCTCCTAGCGGGATGCTGGTTAACAGCTTAGTTATAAATTTAGGGCCATGGGATCCAATTTGTGGGCAGAAATTTTCTATTTCTCCTACAGGTACCAAATAAATACCAATATCTTCCAATAAATCCTTTAGCAATTGATAGTCAGTTTGTGCTTCACCATGGGGGATGCCTCTAAAACCAAACTTTTTAACCACACTCCAAGGTTTACCTTGCTTCATAGCTTCAATAACATCCCCTTTTGGCAGCTCATCATCGCCTGTATTATTTATTATTTCTATAACACTTTGTTTCATTTCAGATTTTGTTTTCGGCTTATTTCCCCCTCTAACTGCTGCGTCAACACGTTTCCACAATGGCTCTATTTTAGTCCAACAACCACCAAAAGCATCAACCGTTGTTTTAACCAAGCTAGACTCAGATAAAAAATCAATATCAAATACCGCTTTCACAGGAACACCAACTTCTCGAAGTGTCTTTGCTATTTTTGGCACCCCATGCTTTCCACCTGTTGGAATATATGCGGTGTCTAGCCATTGATCATTGGAATTCAACTCCAAATGGTCACCTATTGAATTAATTAATCGACAATCACTATCATCCTCACAAATAATCGTTTGCTCATGAAAAATACCTTCAAGCGCATTTGAGTAACGTAATTCAGGCTTGTCCCATAAACTTTTAATCGTCTCGCTTGATGCTTCAGAAACGACATTTTTATCACCGTCTCTTTGAACACGAAGAATTCTAACATTCCCACGTGTTCCCTCAAGGAAACCACGAAGAATATCACTGCTATGGGTAGCAACAACCAACTGCCCCCGTACTTCTGAAGAAAGGGTTTCTCCAAGTCTGCGCATCTGCGGTGGATGTAGAAACGCTTCAGGTTCATCAATAAGAGTTATATCTAGATCTGTTACGATAGCTTCAAACAGAATACCAGCATAACTTTTCATTCCATCCCCTTGTTTATCTAAGAGAGGATTACTTCGAACTGATTGAACATAAGTATCACCAACTCTATCGACTACACCATCAACCATAGGGTTATCACCTACATGAATAGGAAGACTCCTTCCCCCTCTATAATCAAACATAATATCTTTGCCAAACGCACGTTTAAAAAGCAGACTAATTTTATTCATCAATGCTTCATCATCATAAAGAATGTGCTGTGGTTTAGTTTTTTGATCGCCAGGTGAAATGCTGTTTTGTTGATTGCAGATAGTCAACCTGTCATTGGCTGCAATATTTTTTATGTATCCATCCGCTATTCCATGCATTAGATACTTTTGAGCCCAGAATTGAATATGAGATTCATGAACTTGCCAATTGTTAAAACGGTACTCTGAGTTTACAAATTCCGCATTATCTTCCAAAAACTGTCTAAGCTGCTCTAAATCACCATTCTTCTTGATTTCAAGATCAGTAACTACAACTGTTCGTTCTCCCTCACCTTTCTGAGCAATAGCCATAATTTCACGTAAAGTTTGAGATTTCCCACTATTATTTGGTCCTACAATAATAATTTTTTCGTTTGGGTTTAATTGGAAACTGTTTCCACCTGAGAAACTAATCTTTGAAATTGTTGCTGTGGGTTTTTGGGACAATGCACTATTTCCTTATAATTAATATTGATACTTGACTAGCCGTGTACGCTTAGAACCCTAACGAGCCTGTAGAATTACTCGTTTTAAAATTTATTTTGATTGATTAACAAACAATATCTGAGTTCCTATTTTGACTCAATCATTTAGTTGTTTATAGATAAGCTAAAACTAAGCCATATATGGCCATATTTGCTGTTATGAACAAGAATGCGCTTTACCTCTTTGCTTTGGTAACGGTGAAGCGCCACGACGTTAATGGCCGCAGGCCATGCATCAATATGAAGATGGCCGAAGGTCATAACCCCGAAACGTTATGACCTTACGTTGCTTACAAATAACGCGCAAATTGCTGGCCACTTTTTAGCGGTTTAGTGGGTGCAACCACCGCTGGAGTGCCGACATATAAAAAGCCCACAATTTGATCGTCTGCGGCTAATCCTAAAGCGGCATTCACATCAGCATTAAAAGCAAAATCACCACTGCGCCATACTGCGCCAATACCTAGAGCGAATGCGGCTTGTTGCATGGCCATGGTGGCGCAGCCTGCTGCGATATGTTGCTCTAAAACTGGCACTTTGTCATGCTGTTGCGTTTTGGCAACAACGGTTATCACCATAGGTGCACGATATGGCATATTGCCGGCCTTGGTTATCATGGCTTCGTCGGCACCTTGTGCTTTGGCTGCGGCAACAAATACATCAGCCAATTTTGCTAAACCATCGTCAACGGCAATAATAAATTCCCACGGTGTTAGTGCGCCGTGATCGGGTACTCTAGCTGCAGCGTCGAGTAAAAAAGTCAGTTGTTCTGCCGTTGGTGCTGGGGCGACTAGACGAGGTGTTGACTGGCGAGTCAATAACAGTTGTGTTGCGTCCAAGGTTCAATCCTTTCAAGTAAAATCATGCGAATGATATTAACAAAAATCCCACCAATTTGGTGGGATTAATTAAACGGGTTTCATCGACTGAGTGAACAACACTACTTTAATAAGCGACGGCTAATAAAATAGTCGACACTGGTGTAACGTCCACCGCCAATAACCAATAACGCTAACAACATGAATAAGTAAGTAATGGCGAATTCGATACCATTATTTAAAATCACAAAATTGCCAGAGCTGGTCAGCCATTCGTAATTACCATGCTGTTGTAAAATAGATTTAGCCGCAGCCAGTTTTTCTGCTGATGCCATCACGTTTTCATTGGCAAGCCATGAACTGGCATCGGCAATAGCTAACCATCCATTAGGTAAATGCACTGCAAATGCTGCCACTAGCATGGTGATCATCATAGGCAATGCGACTAATCGAGTGGCTAACCCCACCAGCAATAATGCTCCGCCAATTAGCTCGGTACCTGCCGCTAATGCTGTCATGACTTCTGGCATGGGTAAGCCTAAACCCCAATCTGGGTTTCCAAACCAGGCTGCGGTGTCGTCAAAATGAGACAGTTTATTGTAGCCTGCTTGCATTAATACGGGAGCAAGATATAGCCTTAAGGCCAAAGCGGCTAAGCCTTCTGAATGCTTAACCACGTGTAAAAATTGTTGATATAACCCGATTAACGCCTGCATAAATAATTCGTCCTAAATGTGTAGTGAATCAAAAGACCTGCTTTAGCGGCAAAATCTTTCAATTCACGCTGAGGTATCTCAGTGAGGTTCAGTTATTTATCTAAGTGCAATTCGGTTAAATCGTCAACTAACTCGGTTAATTTACCATTAAAGTGTTTGCGCTGTTTGTCGCTAAAGCTTTGGTTTAAAGCAATTATCATCACCCCAAACTTATGTGTATTCTCAGTGACATTATTTTGATAAACAGATGACTTTAGCTCATCAGGTGCGGTGAGTAAGCGTGTCATTTGTGCGGTAAAATAGTCAGCCTCATTACGGCGCAATAAAGCTTGCTCAAATTGTCGTAGCCATTCGTGACGGTATTCTAACCACATATCTAAGGTGGCTAAACGCTCTGTATTGGCTTGATGAATAATCTGCTTTTGCGCTTCACTGACACTACCGGTCCATTCTTTTAATTGTTTTTCGATACGTTTGTCTGAGTCTGTTATCAGTTCACTTTGCTCTTTACCGGCGTATTCTTCAATTAACTCTTTTTGCTCTTTTTTAAGCTGAGTTAATACCTGTTGAACTTGTTTGTCATCAAAGCTTACTACTATGGGGAGTAAGTCTGGCATGACGACATTAAAAATTCGATACCAGTGCGCTTTGGCCATAGTGACTTGTTGCTGCCATAACTCTGGTGTTAATGAATATTCATTGGCTTGAGTTGATAATAAGGTTAGCTGATCGCGGTATCGAGGTAATTCGTCTTGTCGATGCCATACTAAAAACTGTTCAACGAGTTGATCAAATTTATTTTGCTGATCACGATTTAAATCAACATATTCTTCAACTTCCCACTCGATGGCCCAATCAAGAAAGAAATAGCTCACCTTGGTTGAACAGCCTACAAATAAAACCGTACAGCACAATAATAACAGCAGTTTTTTGCTCACAATTGGTCCCTCAAAATTAGGTGAATCTATACTATACCCAAACAACCTGAAGATACGTTGATTAATGGATTAGGGCTAAGTATTGATTGTAAAACTTAATGTATTTAGCCATCGCTAATGTATCTTGTTTAGATTCATTAGCCGCCATAAGCAGTGACCACATTGCCGAAAATAACCAAAAACAGTTTATCGCAGCAGGCATTGCCGCTTTAGCGGCGGCTACATCGGTCAAACTCGACGTTTGGCAATATTGCACAATAACCTTGTGGGTTAATTGCGCCACTTGGTCTTCTGTTAAGTTATGGGTTGCTACAGTGCTGGCTAAATCAAACAATGGATGGCTGGCAACAGCATACTCATAATCAATACAAATTATTTTACTTTGCGGCAATGCGCTATTTATGTGGGTGGGACTTAACAGCAAATTGTGTGGGGTTAAGTCGCGATGACAAAAAATAGGCAATAAAACACAAGATTCTAACTGTGATAACCAATGCCTGATACGCATGTTCATGCGTTGTAATGTTTGCCATGCGTGATGCCACTGCTCGTTAGTTTGCTGCTGACTCAGCGTATCTAATTGCAGAGCATATTGCTGCCATTGTGCACTCACACTTATGCTTTTAGACGGTACGGGTAATTGGCTCAGCGATGCAAATAATTGCGCCAACAAAGCAACCGCATCCACATTCGGATGAGCGATTGCCGACAATGGCCGAGTAGATGAATGGCCAAACATGGATGAGAACTGGCTCCAATCGCCTTGCGGTTGAGCGACAAAATCACTTAAATAAAATTGTTTGTCGTCACTTACCCACTCGAGTTTCGGCGCGATATTCGCCGCGATAGCAGAGCGCCAACATTCAACCTCAAGCGCCCTATTACACCAATGACTGTGGCGTTGATTGACGCGCAACACCTTGTCACCCAAGGGGCAAGACAACAAATAATTTTGGTTACTTAAGCCAGTATTTAATAAGGTAACGGCAGTGCATTGCGTTAATAATGAGTGATATGTTGCAGCGGGTATTGCCTGCTGCAACATATTAATGAACTCACTGGGTAAGGTGAGTAAAGGTGATGACATAAATTTTACCGCAATAACAATCTGATAATGCTGTGATTATACACTAATTGCTTGTTGAGAAAGCTTATCTTGTTTAACAATGGAGTGTTGATATTTTTTACGCCACATCATGTAACCGCCAACGGCCATTGCAACATATAGAATAAACAAACCTGAGGTCAACATCAGTCCTTTTTGGAAGTAAAGGTAGATAGAAACCAAATCAATCACCACCCAGTACAGCCAGTTCTCGAGCACTTTTTTAGCCACTAAGTACGTGGTAACAACCGCAAAACAGGTGGTGGCTGCATCGATATAGGGAAATGCTGCACTGGTGTAATTCGCCATACCGTATCCCACCACTATCGACACCAAAGCAGTAACAGCGATAACAATACTGTGAGTCGTCAACGACCAACTGCTAATGCTCAGTTGTGTATTCACTTCATGGTGTTGAGATTCCTGCACAGGCGGCACATGCAACCACAGCCAATAACCATAAACAGCCATGCCCATGTAATAAATATTGAGCACCGACTCCATTAATAGCGACACATTCCAAAACAATACAGTGTAAATGGCGGTGCTCAGAAACGCCGCCGACCAACACCAAATGTTAGTCCGCATTGCCAGAATAAGGTAAGCCAGCGCAAACATGACGGCAATGGCTTCCCAAAATGTCATGACCGACGCTTCGCTAAAAGCTTGTTGAATGGCTAACATCACGTCATTCATGGCTGTTATTCGCTATGACTTAGGTTAAGTTCGCCACCAATAAACTTGCACACAAATACGGCTTTGCCCCACTTCTCGTGAGCAGCTTGCATTTCAATGGCCAGCATTGACATGACATCAGCGTACTCACCGCACACTTGTGTTGCCATGGCATTGGTGACACGTTCAATATTGTTGTAGCTATCAACACGGCCAATAAACCACTTGATTGGATCAAGGTAGTTTTCGTTGAATGGATACATACTAATTTCAGCGGTTAATTTCATTGTTCATTTCCTAAACGGTATGCGGCACCGGGTGATGCCGCGGTTGAACTTACATAAATTTATAGTCAAACGTCACACCCACTTGGCGAGGATCGCCATAACGAATGTATTGTTTGTCGGCCCAATCTAAGTCGGGTTCGTTACCAAAATAGAAGCCGCGCACACCGTATTCTTTATCAAATAAATTACGGCCCCATAAGTAAGCCGACCATGTTGCTGTTTCGTAACCTAGGCGGGCATTATAAATGGTGTATGCATCTGATGTTGACTCGTTGCTATCTGAGTAATAAAAATCACTTTTGCCACTGGCATTGATATTAGCAAACCAACCCGAGTCGGCGACATACGTCATACCGGCACTGTAGGTAAAATTAGGAGAATGGGCGAGCTCACGACCCGACAAATCAATAATCGAGCCGTATTTGTCACTGTATTCATACTGGCCGTATTCGGTTTCTAACCAACCAACGCTGCCGTAAAACTCAATATTCTCAGTGACGTACCATTTAGCATCGACTTCAGCGCCGTAGTTTTGTGAGCTACCGGCATTTTCAGTAAATAATACAAATCGTTGTGGATTATCTGGGTCTTGTAAAGAGGCTGACACTTGTTGATCTTCACGATCCATGAAGAATATTGCCAATGTCGAGTCAACCTTGCCGTCTAACCAAGTCGATTTCATGCCGATTTCGTAGTTATATAAAATCTCGGTATCAAACTCTTTTTTGTTGGCTAACTCTGTTGGCAACGTCATATTAAAGCCACCCGCTTTATAGCCTCGCGCAATGCGTGCATAGGCATTATGATTGCTATTAATGGCTTTTGATAAGGCGATATGACCGCCCCACATGTTTTCTGACGGTTCAAAATTATCATTATTACTGTCGCGGTATTCACTGTCTCTTTGCTCAAAACGCAAACCGGTAGACAACAAATAATCATTGCCTAAATGACTGTCTAATTGAGCAAACACAGCATAATTTGTGGCTTCGTAGCTCGACTGTAACACTTCATCTGGCCAGGTGTTGTACTCTGAATATAAGTCATTATCTTCATTGAGGTTCATGGCATATACACCCACTAACCAATCAGTAGAACCTGCAAAAATCCGCCCTGCATCTTTTGATGATAAACGAAACTCCTGGGTAAGCGTTTGGCGGTCGCCTTCTTTATCCCAGGTATAATCGTACTCACATGGCTCGCTGCCTGTGACGTTGTAGTCATCATCATACAAAGTACATTGCTTGCTGGCCCAGTAGTCAGGGTTTGCCCAGTCACCATCATATGCGTGGTGGTGGTCGGTTTGCGCTATCGAGGTGAGTGAGGTGAAGTCAAATGCTGTGGCACCGGTATAAATAAACTTAAGCCCAGCACCTGTTGTTTCTTGCGCATCAATACCCGGTTGATCGGTTAAGGTATTAGTGGTGTTGTTGTCTAGTGTCCAGGCATCATAACCGTTATCGAAATTGGCATGTAATAAGGTCAAATCAATTTGTAAATCGTCTGTGGCATACCAGCGTAATTTAGCGCGGGCACTGAGCTCGTCACGTTGATTGCTGTCGTCACTATTTAGGTACAGATTATTTCGGTAACCATTTTGAGTATGTTGTTCAACCGATACCCGATACAACAATTTACCTGAGTCATTTAATGGCCCAGAACTAAAGCCAGAAAACGTGCGTAAATCATCATCGCCAACGCTGACTTTTGCGCCATGCTCAAATGAATCGGTAGGATCATTACTTTTTAGATAAATTAATCCCGCTAAGGCATTGGCACCGTATTGTGTCCCTTGCGGTCCACGCAGCACTTCAACCTGTTGCATGTCATACATGCTCGACACCATGCCAAGTCCTGATAAATCAATATCATCGACCACAAAGCCAACTGATGAGTTTGGCGCGCCCTGGTATTGCTCTTGCTCGCCGACACCGCGGATTTGGAAGTATTTAGGACGAGAGCTACCACCAGACCAGTTAAAGTTAGCAATGGAATTCAGCACATCTTCAAAATGCTGCGCACCTTCGTCTTTAAGTTGCTGAGCATCGATAACGGTCACGCTCGATGGCATTTTATCAAGGCTGATATTACTAAAATCAGCATTAACAACAATGACTTCCATTTTTTCATATTCGGGAGTTACGCGCTCAACATCAGCCGTTTTGGCTAAAACAATCGGCGAGCTTAGTGCTGCGATAACCGCTAAGGCAATTGGGGTGTGGGTTAACCCGGTAGATTTTTTCGTGAACATAGGACCTCAAATAGTGATTTTGAGATCCGGCAAGAGTAGCGAATAAGAGGTGCACTTAAAGATAGTGTGGCCCATTCCTACGCCGGTATAAGCCGGATCAGGTTCTAAGGGTTCGTCTTAACGACATCTCAGTTCAGTATTGCTGAACACCCCTTGGCGGCCACGAGTATAAACTATCTAAAATCTGATTACACGATCCGTCATACAATTTGATAACACAAAAAGCACTTTGCCAATGTCGACATTATGCTAGTGCCTTTGTCGTATCAAACAAGCGGTAAACAGCGTGTACAAAATACGAATTTAAAGCGTTAATCAGAGTAGGTTTCGCGCACGTATATCTCAAAATGACTGACTTGAGTATTAGGTGCGACTGCACTGACTTGCAGTTGTTGCATGCCATGTAATTTTACCGACTTCCAACTTGTTGCTTCATTTTCAATGGTATAACCGTTGGCATCAAACCAGGTAAATTTGTATTGCACGCGTTGGTCATAACTCGATTTACTCTGAATTAACGCCGAGGCTTTAACTAAGTCGCCCACCATAATTGACGCAATATCAGTAACATTGACATCACTGGCAAAAGAGCTGCTATCAACGCGAACTTGCCCATTAGAGTCAAGGGCAATACCCGCGGTGTTGTGAGCACAAGCGCCAAGTAACAACGTTGATGTGAGTACGATAATCGATGCGAGTTTCATAATCTTTTCCTTAAATGTTACTGGCGGTTTGGGTTATTAATCTAATAAAAAATGCGCTCTGGCTGTGGCGATCAATTGTTTACGGTTAGTTTGCCAACAATTGATACTCACATTGGCCACGCGGCGCCCTTGACGGGTAATTTTACATTCTGCAAAGGTGTCTTGATGTAAACCTGCGCGTAAATAGTCAATTGAAAAGTCGACAATTTTAGGCACCTTTTTGGCCTGCATAAACACCATTAATTGCACAATGGCCGACATTTCCATAAAGCCTGCAATCACCCCTCCGTGAATAGCCGGTAGAATGGGATTGCCGATATTGTCATCTTTTGCGGGTAATCTAAATACCATTTCGTCGCCAAAACGGGCTACAGACATACCAATAAATTGTGAGTACGGCACTTTTTCAAGCAAATAACTGTAGTCATTTAACTCAATGGCACGCTTTACCACATCTTGAACATCCAACTCACTTGATGCCACCTGGGTTGTTTGCTCAGTCATGCTGACTCTCCGGCAAGTTTCCCATTAACGCCTGACGAAACTCTTCGCCAACCATTTCTGGGCTAATACGCATAAATGAACCAACTGCATGGGCAATCGGTTCATCAATACTTTCTTGATAGGCAATCGCGCGAGTAAAGGCCACACTTGACGATAAACGGTAACACTCTGCAAAGGCATAAACCGGTTTATGCGGCTCAGCAGGCTTCATGTAATCGACCCGTAAATCTAATGTTGGTGACAACTCAAGCGATTGATATTTTTTTAAAATGGCGCACACCACTGCGGTGCCGCAAGCGGTGTCGATGAGGGTGGTAATTACCCCACCATGGATCACACCCGTGTCTGGATAACCAATAATGTCTTGGCTATATGGCAACTCAATTAATACGTGATGCTCACTGGCTTCTTTAACACTTAACCCTAAGCGACGACACTGAGCCAGTTGGTTAACAAAACGAGTGGCCACTTCAGTTAATGGGAAAAAATCACTGTTAATTTTCATTAGTCGCGGCTCAGCATTGGACCTAATGGCTTACCGCCTAAAAGATGCATATGAATATGGTATACCTCTTGGCCACCATGTTTATTACAATTCATAATCAAACGATAGCCATCTTCTGCAATGCCTGCTTCATCGGCTAATTTAGCCGCTACGGTCATCATTCGGCCTAAGGCTTTTTCATCTGATGCTTTGACATCATTGGCCGTGGCAATTAAATGGTTAGGAATAATAAGTATGTGAGTGGGCGCTTGCGGAGCGATATCACGAAATGCAGTGACGAGTTCATCTTGATATAAAATATCGGCTGGAATTTCACGACGAATAATTTTACTGAATATGGTTTCTTCGGCCATTTTAGGATCCTTAATGAATGACAGCATTTTGCTAATGATGATAGTAACAAGTCTTTGATCTCTGACTCCAGAAAAAACTCAATAAATCAGTTATCTTTTACAGAAAATGGGATTCGTTTGCTTAACCGAGTCATTTTTGGCAGCATTGTCGATTATAGCTCAATCCTTTTGATTGCAATGCTTCTACTATTTGGAATTCTTTATGCATTATCATATCCGTGCGATCGATCCTAAAGCGCACTTATTTGAAGTCACTCTCACCGTCAGCCAAGCCTCACCGTCACAAGTTTTTTACTTACCGGCCTGGTTACCTGGCAGTTACATGATCCGTGATTTTGCTAAAAACATTATCGAAATTGACGCCACAGAAAATCAACAAGCATTAACCGTCACCCAGTTAGATAAGCAAACCTGGCAGGTAAATAACCAGGATAGCGACATCATATTATGCTATCAAATTTACGCCTGGGATTTATCGGTACGTACCGCCCACCTTGATACAAACCACGGTTTCTTTAATGGCAGTAGCGTGTTTTTAGCCGCCAAAGAGCTTGAGTCACACCCGCACCAGGTTACCATAGCCAAGCCCGCATTAGCCGAATTAAGCCACTGGACTTTGGCCACCAGCATGAACAGAACCGCTGGCGAACAATTTGGTTTTGGTGATTTTAACGCACCAAACTACGATGACTTAATCGATCATCCCGTTGAAATGGGCGAGCTGAGCATCGAAACCTTTTATGCTGCTGGAGTGCCACACGATATCGTATTAAGTGGTAAACACCGCGCCAATATGGCTCGCCTGGCTAAGGATTTAACCGCCATTTGCGAATATCAAATTAACTTATTTGGCACGCCTGCACCGTTTGAACGTTATGTGTTTATGACCACAGTATTAGATAACGGCTTTGGCGGACTCGAACATAAAGCCTCAACCGCCTTAATGTGTTCGCGCAATGACCTACCTTTGTCACTCGATGCGCCGGTTGATAAAGGCTATCGGACCTATTTGTCACTTTGCAGCCACGAATACTTCCATTCATGGAACGTAAAACGCATTAAACCTGCCGAATTTACCCCATTTGATTTATCGCAAGAGTCGTACACAGAGCAATTATGGGCATACGAAGGGATTACGTCATATTACGATGATTTAATTACTTTTAAGTCTAAGTGCATTGATGAAAAAGGCTATTTAACCTTACTTAGCCAAATCATGACGCGAGTGTATCGCGGCGAAGGACGCTTTAAGCAAACCCTTAAGCAATCAAGCTTCAACGCATGGACCAAGTTTTACAAGCAAGATGAAAATGCTGCTAACGCCATTGTGAGTTATTACACCAAAGGCGCACTATTTGCGTTGTATTTAGACCTAACCATCCGCATAGAAACCCAGGGCAAGCACAGCCTTGATGATGTGATGCGCACGTTATGGCAACAATATGGATTGCCGCAAATCGGCACCAATAACATGAGCCATCAACAGATTGTTGAAAAACTGCTTAACCGCTCGTGTGATGATATTTTTGCTTATTTAGACAACACCCAAGACATACCGCTAAGCAGCTTACTTGAACAGGTCGGCGTTAGCATGACAGTGCGTGCAAGTGAGGGTGTCACCGATCTCGGTGGCGGGGATGCCAAAGGTTATAAAATCGCCTTTGGGGCTAAAACCAAGCCAGAATCACTTGGCCTAAAAGTATTAACCGTTAGCCAAAACAGCCCTGCACATCAAGCGGGACTCAGCGCCGGAGATTTGCTGATTGCCGCTGATAATTTACAGGTTAACGCCCAATTTGAGCAGCAACTGCAAAGCTATAGCGTAGGACAACAACTCAATTTACATTGGTTTAGACGCGATGAATTAATGCAAGGCCAACTGCCAGTGCGAGAAGCTGTTGCTGACACGATTTCATTAACCATTAGCGATGCCAGTAAAACCGCACTTTGGTTTAACTAGCAGTGGATTAACTGACAATGGTTTAAGTGATAGAGGTTAAACTCTCCACAAAAAGCAGACACAAAAATGGGTATCAACTGATACCCATTTCTATTTACAAAAGCTGTTGAGCTAAGGATTATACCCTCACCTCATGCATGTGAGTTTGCGCCCAGGCAATGGCTTGGCCTCTGCAGGAAACACCGATCTTTCTAAATGCACGATATAAGTGAGTTTTAATCGTTGATTCACTAACAAATAATTGATTCGCAATATCTAAATTGGTACTGCCTGACAATAAGGCGTGCAGCACTTCACGTTCGCGGATAGTCAACTGATCGCCTTCCACTTCGTTATCATCATTCATCATCGAATGTAATAACTCCTGCGGCATGACACTTCGCCCTTTCATTATGTCGCTCAATCCCAAACTGATTTCCGTTAAGCTGGTGTCAGCGTAAAAAACACCTAGAGTCGTCGAAGGGTGAATAAGAAAACGCGTATCAAGTTGTTTAGGGAAGTTAATAAACACGGTATGGATAGAGCTATATTCTCGCTCAATAAGACGTTGTAATTGATAAGCTTGTTGGATATCGATGGTTGATAAGTCAAAATAGACCACTGAAATAACTTCTTCAGCCAATTTATTGGCCATATTACCGGGCTGGGCGGGAGTTAATTTAACTAAAAATTCTTGCGGCCAACGGCAATCAAGTAAGTCAATGAGCAACTGAGATCGTGACACTAACATCCAATTTACGACTTTAAACATCTCAAACACTCCATGTGAACTGACTAAACGACTTCATTGCCAAGTAATATTCCAACATGTGAATATTACCAATCATCCTCATTGTTGAAAATAAGCCAAAAGAGCCATCACCATAAAAAAATAACACTTTAGTATTAATGCTAACTAATTATCTATACGTAAGGTTATTTTAGTTAACTGAATTCATTAATGCCCGATTTTTATACTCAGAAACCATATTAGGCCTAAACCAATAAGCTGGTGATTAAAGCCAGAAAAAGTACGATGGAGGTGGCCTGCCAAAATCTGACTGGATTACGGTTGATGAGAGGCACAAAATGATGTGGGCGTTGACGAGCACTGGCGGTGGTTAATTGATGAATAAGCTCGCAGGTGTCGGCCTGGCGCAAATTAGGCTCAATGCTTAAGGCTTTTTTTAGGGCCTGGTCTATCCAGATGGGCACCATGGGATTGAGTTGGTGCACATTGACATATTCTAATCGCGAGAAAGCTTGCCTGGTATTGCATTTGCTGAGCTTGCCTTTAAAAGGGTGTTCACCTGCCAACATTTCATAAGCAATCACAGCAAGGGAAAACAAATCAGCTCGTCCATCAGCCTGATAACCCAATATCACCTCTGGAGCGGTATAATCTACAGTCCCCAAAATATGATCGCGTGTCAGTGGAGTGCTAATTTCAGCAACGCCTTTGATATAACAAGAGCCAAAATCGATAATTTTCACCACGCCATCACGGGTAATAAAAATATTATCCGGCTTTAAATCTTGATGTAGCGTTTCTCGGCGATGAAATGCCCTTACGCCTAATTCGATTTGTTTTAGCAGCGCTAGCACATCTTCTACTGGGGCTGTTTTATGCTGAACGAGCCATTGCGCTAAGCTCACTCCTGGGAGAAATTCGGTTAAGTAATACAATGTCGATTTAGGTTGATGTTGCTCTACCACCTTCACGACATGAGTACTGTTTATACGCTGACCAATCCAGCTTTCTAACATAAAACGTTCAATATAAGCCGCATCATCAATGTAATTAACTGAAGGTGTTTTCATGCAAAAAGCATGTTGCTGGTCATTCTCAACCCGATACACCTGGCTACGTTGAGATTGATGAATAATGTGAGTGACTCGATAACCATCAAGCTTCATCCCGACACTCAGCGGAGGCGGAAATGGACGCTGCGATAAATGATGGTAAACATCATCAATGGCTTGTTTCGGCAATTGCTGAACACACAATAATTGCGCACTCAAATTATCTTTACTGCCAAGTTCAAATGCTTTTGTTATCAATTTACGGCAAAACTGCTCACATAAGTCATCGCTTAATTGCGGATGTAATTGATGAAAACTGCTTATCCTTTGCAGTAATTCAAACTCTGTAAATTGATCGTGTATACCGTCTGTGGTTAATAAATACAGATCGTCTTGCTCAACCGTTAATGCTTTATAATCAACATCTAATTTGACATCCATGCCTAATGCGCGAGTTAAATATTGATGCGATGCGTTTATTTTTGTGCTGTGGTCATGGCTTAATTGGCTTAATTCGCCACGGCGAAAACGATAAATGCGTGAATCACCCACATGTAGCATGTGCACAGTGCACGACTTAAACACCAATGCGCTGAAGGTACATACAAATCCACGCCGTGCATCGCGATAATCTTGCCCTAACCCATACAGCCAACGGTTTAATGCGGTTAAGACTTTGGCGCTTGAGGTTTGCACGCTCCAGCTCTCTGGTGTGGAGTAATAATCGGCTAAAAAATTACTCACGCTAATCGCTGATGCTTGTGCGCCTCCCTCTGCGGTACTGACACCATCACTTATCACGCTGACGATACCTTTAGTCATAAGAGATACACCACTCGGGATGCGTATGCCTATCGCATCTTCGTTTTGCGATTTATGACCTTTTTCAGAGGCTTGCCCCACTACCAATTGCAAACTGGTTGCAAAAGGCAGCGTGTCATCTATCACAGGGCTGGCATGTGTATCTAACTTAGGAGGCATAGGTTTCCTGCTGTAATAACGATCCCACTCATAGGTTCATCTAACTGACGCTTATCAAGGTAACTTCGCCGTCTTCATTCACCTCGGCAATATGACCTTTCGGCTCATTCATAAAGAATAAAGTAATAAAACCAAATACGGCACTCACAGCAATGACATAGAAGAACGTTTGTGTCGACACCATTGAATATACCGTTAAGAAAAACACTGCGCCAACATTTCCATAAGCTCCTGTCATACCGGCAATTTGACCGGTTAAACGACGTTTAATGAGTGGTACTGCAGCAAAAACTGCGCCCTCACCGCCTTGAACAAAGAAAGAACACGCCATCACCACAACTACCGCAAGGGGGAGTGACCAACTTGAGTCTATTTGTGCTACCGATAAATACCCTATCGCTAAACCAGCAGTTAAAATCAATAGTGTGGTTTTACGGCCAAACTTATCACTTAACCAGCCACCGCCAGGGCGAGACATCAGGTTCATAAAGGCATAACTGGATGCCACCATACCTGCTTGCGCCATACCTAATGCAAAGGTTTCGGCAAAAAATAAAGGCAACATTGACACCACCGCCAGCTCAGAACCAAATGTGGTGAAATACAATACATTTAGTACCGCAACTTGCTTAAACTCGTAACGTTCAAACTCTGGCACTTCAACAGAAAAGAGATGCTTGTTGACCTGATAGGTTTGATAAAAATCAATTAAAAATACAAAGACTAAACCGGCGTAAATCAAATTTGTCGTATCTTGAGTAAACATGCTGACACCCGCTGGCGACAACTTCCATCCCAGTAGCGCTAAGGTGGCATACATCGGCACTTTCATGACAATGAGTAACACTAAATCATTTTTGCTGGTTACCTCTAACCCGCCGCCTTTTTTGGGCTTAAAGTATGTTGAACCTTTTGGTGTATCGGTGACATTAAAGTAGTAAACAAACGAAAACAATAAGCTCATTAAACCAGTAATACCAATGGCATAGCGCCAACCGTCTGGGCCACCAAAAGCAAGAGCAACCGCGGGTAAAGTAAAGGCTGCAGCAGCTGAACCAAAGTTACCCCAACCGCCGTAAATGCCCTCTGCGGTGCCTAACTCTTTAGCCGGAAACCATTCACTGACCATACGAATACCAATCACAAAACCGGCACCAATAAAGCCAATTAAAAAACGGGCTAATGCGAGCTGTTCAAATGAATCGGCAACGGCAAACATAAAGCACGGAATAGAACAAATGGCGAGTAACGCCGAATAGGTTATCCGCGGTCCGTATTTATCGGTCACCATCCCGATAATAATCCGCGCAGGAATGGTTAAAGCAACGTTGAGGATCAACAAGGTTTTAATTTGTGCGGTCGTCAGCCCTAAGCTGTCGGCAATCACACTCACCAGCGGTGCGGCGTTAAACCACACCACGAAGGTGATAAAAAAAGCCATCCAGCTTAAATGCATAATCTTCATTTTGCCGTTAAAAGAAAATAACTTAAATTTTTCAGCACTCATCGTAATACTCCTTATGCTTTGGCTAATACAAGGACATGTCCCTGTTCAGTTTTAATATCAAACGGACTGGCAATTAATGACGTATCTTCAATGCACACGCCTGTGGTTAATCGATAATGTTGTTTGTATAACGGCGATGCCACGCACAGTTCACCGTCCATTTCACAAATTAATCCGCGAGCTAATAAGCCCACGCCTGAGGCGGGGTCGACATTATCGATGGCATACAAACCATCTTTGCCTAAGTTAAAAATAGCCACTGCCTTTCCGGCAACCCAGGCAGCAACACCTGTGCCTATGGGTAAGCTTGTTTCTTCACACACATTAATCCAACTCATGCTAATACCTCATCTGCTTTTGCTTGTTGCTCAGTGGTTTGCTGCTCGGTAACTTTTTGCTCAGTAATCTGTTTAATCGCAATGTTGCCTGCACCGGTATCTTTACCATTAGGGAAGCGCTGATCGCGCACACGTTGGTATGCATTAGCATCTGCAACAGGTGCCTGACTTGGGTTAACAAACTCATTAAAGCGCGCTAAGAAAGCCGGTTGTTCAAGACTGGTTTTCCATTCACATTGATACGTTGCTGCAATCAACTCCATCTGTTGTTCTAAGGTTGAGTTGATCCCTAGCGCATCATCAATCACAACCGATTTTAAATATGCTAAGCCGCCTTCTAATGAATCCATCCAGGTTGAGGTGCGCTGCAGTTTGTCGGCGGTTTTGACGTAAAACATCAAAATGCGGTCAATGTATTGATAGAGCGTTTCGGTCGATAAATCGGTAGCAAATAAGTCGCCATGACGTGGACGCATGCCGCCATTACCTGCCACATAGAGGTTCCAACCTTTGTCGGTTGCAATAATGCCGATATCTTTACTTTGTGCTTCGGCGCATTCGCGAGTACATCCCGATACGGCAAACTTCAATTTATGCGGGCTACGTAGGCCCTTGTAACGATTTTCTAAATCGATGGCAAAACCCACCGCATCTTGCACGCCATAACGGCACCAGGTACTGCCGACACAAGACTTTACGGTACGCAGAGACTTGCCGTAGGCGTGCCCAGTTTCAAACCCTGCATCAATGAGTTTTTGCCAAATTTCAGGTAATTGTGACAAGGTTGCACCAAACATATCGATACGCTGCCCACCTGTGATTTTGGTATATAAGTCATACTCTTGGGCAATCTGCCCCATTGAAATCAACTTGGCTGGGGTAATTTCGCCACCGGCAACCCGTGGCACAATAGAATAAGTGCCGTCTTTTTGGATATTGCCTAAATACGCATCATTGGTGTCTTGCAGCTGAACATGGCCGCTGTCTTGGTTTAATACATATTGGTTTTGTAAGCTGGCAAAAATCGAGGCGGCTGCGGGTTTACAAATATCGCAACCATACGTGTGGCCGCTTGCAGAAGGTTTGCCGTGTTGACGCATTAATGAATCAAAGTCATTAATGCCTTCCACTTGGCATAGGTGATACAAGGCTTGTCTTTCGTGATCAAAATGCGCACAAATACCGGCATTAAAATCAAGCCCAGCAGCTTGCAAGGTTTGATCAATAATTTTTTGCACTAATGGCGCACAACCGCCGCAACCCGACGCTGCGCGGGTACACGATTTAATTTCAGCCATTTTATGATTGCCAGCTGAAACCGCTTCAACAATGTCGCCTTTCGTCACTTGATGGCAAGAACATACGATAGAGGTGTCTTTTAAGTCGGCTTCATCTTCAGCACCAGCAAGTAATAACTCAACTGCAGAGCCTGCAATTTCATCCTGAGACAAATACAAATCCAGTAAGCGGCTGTAATCGCTATTGTCGCCAATGAGTACCGCGCCTTTTAAATACTTACCACTGTCATCAAGCCAGAGTTTTTTATAAATACCCGTTTGATTATCAGACAACTCAACAAATTGAGCATCCTCAAAACCACGGCTTGCGCCAATAGCGGCCACATCGACGCCTAAGAGTTTAAGCTTGGTACTCATGTCGGCGCCGGTAAACGATTGGCTTGGGGAGCTTGATGATAATGAGGCAATATGCGAGGCCACTACACGTGCCATTTGATAACCGGGTGCCACTAAACCAAATATTTTTTGTTGCCATAATGCACATTCGCCGATGGCATACACATCGGGAGCTGACGTTAGACAGTGATCGTCAATTTCAATACCGCCACGCTCACCAATACTGATATTTGACACGCGGGCTAAAGCATCCTGTGGGCGAATTCCGGCTGAAAAGACAATCATGTCGGTTTCAAGAAAAGATTCATCATTAAATGTCATGCGGTGCAGTGCAGTTTCACCATCAATAATGGCGGTCGTTGCTTTTGAGGTATGCACACTCACTCCGAGTTGCTCGATTTTGCTGCACAATAATTC
This sequence comes from Shewanella sp. MF05956, assembly GCF_059758055.1. Taxonomy (NCBI): domain Bacteria; kingdom Pseudomonadati; phylum Pseudomonadota; class Gammaproteobacteria; order Alteromonadales; family Shewanellaceae; genus Shewanella; species Shewanella sp. MF05956. Next base: position 19,500 of record NZ_JCAYNV010000006.1, read on the forward strand.
ACCGGCTTTGTCATTTAGCTGAACGGGCATCAATTGTGGCGCAAACTCGACAACATGGGTTTTTACCCCAAGTTGCATCATGGCATTTGCCGCTTCTAAGCCCAATAGTCCGCCGCCGACAACCACCCCGACCTGACTATTTTTCGCCGCAGCTTGAATAGCCTCAAGATCTTCAATGGTACGATACACCAAACATTGAGCGCGATCGTTACCTTGTATTGGCGGCACAAATGGAAACGAGCCAGTCGCCAAAATTAATCGGGTATACGAGTAACATTCACCTTGGGCACTTGTGACGGTTTTCGCTGCGATATCAATCGCCGTGATGGGAGTATTTAAATGCAGATTAATGCCCCAATCTTGATAATCCTGGGCACTGGTTAGCATTAATGGATCGGCACTGCCTGTCTCAAAATATTTAGATAACTGCACTCGGTCATAGGCTGGACGAGGCTCTTCGCCAAACACATGTACTTCAAAGGTTTTATTCAGCCCCAGACTGCATAATTGCTCAATAAAGTGATGACCCACCATGCCATTGCCAACGACCACTAATTTGGGTTTTGAGACTGTCATTTCCTGCTCCTTCATGCCTTGGATGGTAAAAAACAAAATGGCGCCAACTCCTGTTAAAGAGTTGGCGCCATTGCCAGTTACAATCCCGATTTTTTTAAATTTTACTGTTCGTGCTTTTATGGGTTATGTCCCATTAATGCGTTGCAGTATCATACTGTGATGTTGCAGACTCTATGCCAACAAATAAAACCATGTAATAAATTGATTTATAAAGACTTTATGTATTCAACGTTAACCTTGCAGTGATAATATGTCCTTTTTAGGCTCAACCGCACCAACATTGGGCGCACCATCACTGTTCAATGTTATTTACTCCGCCAAACGAGCACGGTCAGATTGGCTAACAAGCGCAATGATTTGCGCGGACATTTGCGCCATCGACATGCCTTTTAGCATCGCTTGCTGCTGTATAATCTGGTGTGCTTTAGTTTCATCAAACCCTTGTTGCATCACAATCAATTTAGCCCTACTCAGCAATTTAATGCTGCGGATCTCTTCGTCTAATTTTTTAAATTCTGCGAGCGTTTTACTGGCGGCATTAAAGCGAATTTGTGCCAAACTAATCACGCTGGTTAACCGATTCACCGTTAACATGTCGGGAATAAAAGTGATTCGACCGCAATCAAGTAATTGTGACAGTACATCTTGTTGCCATGATTTGGCATTAACAATAATCACCATAGGTTTAATGGCCAAAGTGCGTTGTATTAACCCCTGAATTTGACTATGCAATTGGTCAGTTAGAATAAGTAAAGTATCAACATGTTGTTGATGTAAACGTTGCTCAATTTGGCTAATTGACGTCAACACACTGACATGCCCAAATGCCGCCAAACAAGCTTGGTATTGCACCACATCACAATCAACGACAGGCACCAGTGAAAAGCCTGCATCACAAAAAATTAAACTGCGCATGGTCGCTCCTTTTTGTGCCATTGAGCCAATAGGTTATTCGCATCACTCAAACGATTTGCCCAACACTGCTGGCTTAAACTAATGGCCTGCTCTACCGTCAATGATTGTTGCGAACCGCCTGCCATATGGGATTGCTGATTCAGTAACAGTATTACGGCAGTTAATGTCGCGCTAATACTACTCAATGCTTGCTCAATCATGGTGCGCGACATAACACCACTAAGCTCAGTTGCCAATAATGGTTGAGTTTCGCGCCATAACAGCGCAAGGATGTCGCTAGACAGGTCAGCCTGACCCACTTTTGCACCACAAAAGCCTGCTAATAATGTCGGGATAGTCGAGCTAGACACAGTTACATTGGCCGCTTTTTTACTGACGACTTTCATTAACGTAGCCACTCTGGGGTTAAATTCTGTTTCGCCTTGCAAGCCTTTAAAAATCGCAACATGCCCGGGTGGATATTCATTATTAGCAAATAATGCTTCGCTGACCTGTTGATGCAAATCATCTAAGCCTGGGTGAAAATAACTGCGTAAACTGATTGGAGCGTTACTTGGATTAATACAGCGTGCAGCGGTTTGAATGACGCTGCGTAATCCCAATTCTTGATGCAATTGACGACAATCATCTAACACGGGGGCTAAGTCACCTGCGCGCACATAGACAATACCGTCAGACGCTAATGCCAACGCTGCACTTTGAGGGGTGGTACAACACCGAATACTTAATGCATCCAAACATGACTCAACATGACGGCGATGCGGTAACGCTTGGCTATCGCCATGCAGCATCACACGGACACCTTGCTTAGCCAGCAATGTTGCCACCAGCAACAACCAAGGTAATTGTTCACGTTTACCTGCATAAACAGGCCAATCAATATCGACTGACAAAGACTGCCAATCACGATGTAACGTATGACGTAATCCCGCGACTATTCCGGCAACTTCATCCACGGTTTCGCCGCGAACTCGCATTAGCATCATTGCGCTCGCCATTTGCACTCGCGTGGCATGCCCTAACGCAAACCCTTCAAGTAACAGACTTGCTTCTGCAAACGTTAACGAACGAGATCCCTTTTCACCTTTACCCAACGCTTTTATCAATAACCGAAAATCGAATGTTTCGGCAGATGTCAGGGTTAATTCACCTATTTTAGGCATACAGCGCCTCATATTGTGTATTGACCGGTGAAGATGACAAGTCGATATCATCAAGTAAACAGGCAAGGTGCTGGCCGACACTGACCACCTCGCCAATAATGATTAACGTGGGTCCTGAGTCTTTAATGGTTAACGCTGCATCAGCCATTGAAGTCACTGTCGCAAACGTTACAATTTGATTAGGCCGACCTCCATTAGTGATAAATGCGACAGGTAAATTGGCTGTGCATTGTGCTGTAAGTAAGCCAGTTGCAATACGCGACGCTTGCTCTTTTCCCATATAAAAAACCAAGGTCGACTGCGCAGCTAATAATGCTTGCCACTGGCTAGGCGCAACAGCGTTATCAACATCGGTCATTTTTGTGCCAGTGATCAGCGTGACACTGCGAGCCATGCCGCGAAACGTCAGTGGGATCCCTGTGCTTGATGCACAACCTAAAGCAGCAGTGACGCCGGCAATAAATTGTGATCGAATACCCTGCTTGGCGAGATAAAGCGCTTCTTCAGATCCACGGCCAAAAATATGTGGGTCGCCACCTTTTAAGCGCACAACTTTCAAACCTTGTAGCGCAAGCTTGAGCAATAGCGCATTGATGTCATCTTGTTTAATACTTGGTTGGCCGCAACGCTTACCGACAAAGTGACGCTGACAATGTGTATCAACTAAAGTCAAAATATCGCTACTCACTAGACTGTCGTAAACTAATGCATCTGCTTGGGCGACAATGCGCGCAGCTTTTATGGTCATTAAATCGAGTTGACCACACCCAGCGCCAACAATGGCAACCTCACCCGCTTGCAGCGCATCTGCACAAGCGACGCCAACAGAGTTAACACCTTTGATTAATCCATCTACCGTATTCATTAGGCGACATCCTCTTCTGTTGCAGTAGCGTATTCAAGTTCGATGTAAGATAGAGCCTGTTGCCAATGGTTTTGGGCACATTGCTTCACTTCACTATTACAGCTGCCACATTGTCGACCACACCCTAAGCTTGATTGCGTAACATCTAATGCCTTATTAAATTGCAGATGTTGCTTACCATCATGAAATATTTGTTGGTCAAACTGCGCATTTATCTCATCAGCAATTTGTGCATCAGTCACCCCGGTACAGGCACAAATTAACGGGCTATTACCGGCATTAATTTGTTGATGTAACTGCTTGATAAATGTGTTGTCGACGGGTTTTCCAATAAAGGCATTCAGCGGCTCAACGGCTAGGTTAACCCGAGTGTGAGACAGCACTTTAATCGCGCTAACAATGCCCTTTTCCATATTGCATTGCACATGCAGACGCTGGCCATGAACATTAGCTGACCAGGCAAGTGAGTGGGCAGTAGCTTGATAAGCAAACCCCTCCTCTGCATCAGTAAATCCGACGTGATGACATATTCCGGTGGTTAATGTTTGAGCGACTTGCCAGCATAAACCTTGCGCTTCAGGATCGTGTAAACCAAACACCACACCTTGCAATGCCAGCTCGACAGGCTTCAGTACCACGTCTTGACACTTATATCCGGGTTGCTGCGATACTGGGTCAACTCGGTTATCGAGGTATTGATTAACCCCTTTGCCCAATGAGAATTGCTTAGACCAATGCATGGACATCATTGCCATCTCAAGCGGTATATTTTGATCAACCACCACCCTGGCCAGAGCAAATGACGTAGATTCTTTGTCTGCGGCGGAGCCGATAGTCACAAGGTCGCCATCTGCAATAGAAAAGCTCGCGAGGTTATCCGGATGAAGTTGTATTACAGGCTCAGGAATACTTGCTCGTAGACTCGCAATATGACCTGTGCGAGTCATAGTGTGCCATTGATCGCGACTGCGGCCACTGTTAAGTAATACGCTAGCCTGTTTGGCTACATTTGCAGCCACTTGCGTTACCGTCTTCGCGGGGAAAATGAATTGTGCTTTTCCTGTCGGCGTAGCAAATACCCCATCACTAAATACTCGCAGCCCTTGCTGTCCAATGTGTTCAGCAGATGCTATTGGCCACTGAGTCGGTCTTAAATCGTCATATTCTTGTTGGCTTAAATCGGTTAACCCGCTTATATCAAATATCTTATTGGGAAAAGCTTGTTTAACGTTTGCCGACAACGCGGCAAACTCACGAAACACGCTAGCACTGTTGTCAAACTCAAATCCTTGAAAACCCATTTTTTGCGCCACTTGGCTTATGGCCCACCAATCCGCTTTGCTTTGTCCTTTGGGGGTAATAAAGCCCCGCTGACGGCTTATTGTGCGTTCACTGTTGGTCACTGTTCCGCATTTTTCAGACCAACCTTGAGCGGGTAATAATATGTCTGCAAATTTTGCGGTATCAGAATCAGGGCTTATTTCAGACACCACCACAAAAGGACAATCGGCCAAGGCTTTAGCAATTTTATTACTGTTAGGCAATGACACCACAGGATTGGTGCCCATAATCCAAATGGCTTTTATTTTACCGTCAGCTAAGGCATCAAACATGTCGACAGCGGCTAAACCTTTTTTGTCAGCAACGGTATCGACCTGCCAAAAATCGGCGAGTAGTTCACGTTCAGATTGAGAAAATCCCATATGACAAGCCAGTTGAGTGGCTAATCCCCCTACTTCGCGACCGCCCATCGCATTAGGTTGACCCGTTAATGAGAAAAAACCGCATCCGGCTTGGCCAATATGCCCTAAGGCTAAATGGCAATTAATAATCGCATTCGTGGTGTCAGTGCCAATAACAGACTGGTTAACGCCTTGGCATGATGCTGTCAGTATGGCTTTATGTTGAATAAACAATTGATAAAATTGTTTCAATGTTGACTCGGTTAACCCCACTTGCTTTGCAAGGCCAAGAAGATCTGTACTCAATTGTTTGGCGTGACTTACCACAACATCAAAACCGTCGGTATGCGCATTAATGTATTCATGATTAACACGTTCATTATCCGCCAAATAGCCTAACAAACCGTGGAACAAGGCTAAATCGGCCCCTGGCGTAATCGCTAAATGAAGGTCAGCTTGTTTTGCTGTCGCGGTTGTAACTGGATCAATAACCACTAACGTTGTGTTATTGGCTTTTTTTGCTGCCAATATCCGTTGAAATAACACTGGATGAGTCCAAGCGGTATTCGCACCAATTAATACAATGACTTCTGCATGTTCAATATCGTCATAACAACCTGGCACTACATCTTCACCAAATGCCCGCTGCATAGCACTCACAGCAGATGACATGCATAAACGTGAATTAGTATCGACATTTGCCGTTTTTAAATAGCCTTTGGCAAATTTGTTTGCTACATAATAATCTTCGGTGAGTAACTGGCCAGAAAGATAAAGTGCAACAGAATTGGCTCCGTACTGGGCGATAGTTTGCGCAAATTTATCAGCAATTAACGAACTGGCCTGATCCCACGAAATGGGTTTACCTGAGCGTAAAACAGGATAACGCAGCACATTAGGTTGCGTTAAACTGTCAAGCAGTCGCTCACCTTTTGCACACAAGTGACCATAATTTGCAGGATGATATTTATCACCGATTAAGGTTAAAGAAGACACATCAACGTCAACCCAATCGGCTTGAGTCGAGGACACGCTAACGCCGCACCCGACACCACAATAAGCACAACTTGATTGGATTATTGACATACATTGACCCTTTCACATTAACCATTTCATGATGGTATTACTGCGAAAGCTGTGCCAAAAAATTAACTTACTGATTTAACTTAGAAATAGAAAAAACAGACTGGTATTCAACGCTACATTTGCGCAACATAAGTGCAAGCGCATGCACTTAAAGCGCGCATCTATTTGAAAACAAAAGAAATTAAATACCTATAAAGAGGTAGGAATACCCATCCGCATTATTAAGTGACCACTCAGAATGCGCCCAGCGGTTTTTGATTAAGGCGTCGCTATCTCTATTGTGTCTTGATGGTTGCTCTCCTTCAAATAGCGAGAAAGCAGAGCAAAAGCGGCTGGAGTATTTCTTTCTGGCGAGTCATCACTTATTAGCACGCAATGGTATTAGATTTATACTTCTCGGTTTTGAAAGAGGCCAGAAACAAAAATACCGACATTAATGTCGGTATTTTTAATCAGCGGGACAACTTATTTAGCAGTACGGCCATCATCATGACATGTGTCACACGTTGGTTTTTCGCCAACTTTAATTTCGTGCGGAGCATGACAATCTGCACACATTAACGCACCATCATGCGCTTTATGGGTATCATCCATCTCTGCAAGTGAACCATGGCAACTTTGACATTGTTCAAATTCATATGCACCATCAGCTGATGGCTCTTCATTAGCATGGCAGTTTTCACAGCCACCCATTTCAACGTGAAACTCTGCGAGGGTTTCATCAGCAGCAAATGATGCAGAAGACATCATCATTACCGCGAAACCTGCCGCAAACAATGCGCTGAGTAGTTTGTTGCTCATTATTCATTCCTCCAATTTAGTGTATGCCCGCATTCTTATTATCTGACGCGGGTCTTACACTGAAGCACGACACTTTACTTAAGAATTAACTCACCCCTTTATATCGACCGAAATCAAAATTGAGCGACAATATAAAAGTAGTAAATTAATTCACTTTAAGCAAAATTAATTTAGATTAAGCAATAATAACAGTCTTACTTGTTTGAATATGTGCGCTACATCATGTAACTCGATGGTTTTTAGTGATTAAATTAACTTTTACGCCAGAAAACCCTAATGTAGTAACACCTTATATATTGGTTTTTATAAACAAAAAAAAGCCCCAATCAATGTTGAGGCTAACAATAGTAAACTGAATATATTGTCTAAGTTAACGTCTAGATTTTTCTAACCTAGCCAGTAAACTCGAGGTATCCCAACGGTTACCTTTCATCGCTTGCACTTCTGAATAAAACTGATCGACCAATGCAGTAACCGGTAAATGACTACCATTTCGGCGAGCTTCATCTAATGCAATGCCTAAATCTTTACGCATCCAATCAATCGCAAAACCAAAATCATATTGACCTTGCCACATGGTTTGATAACGATTCTCCATTTGCCAGCTTTGCGCAGCACCTTTACTGATCACTTCAATCACTTTAAGGCCATCTAAACCGGCACTCTTAGCAAAGTGAAGCCCTTCAGCCAATCCTTGAACCACACCGGCGATACAAATTTGATTGACCATTTTAGTCAATTGCCCTGAGCCGACTGGCCCTAATAGTTCAGCACAGCGACTGTAAGCAGCAAGAACAGATTGAACAGCATCAAAATGGACTTGCTCACCGCCCATCATTACCGTTAATAAGCCTTTTTCAGCGCCAGCCTGGCCGCCAGATACTGGCGCATCTAAAAAGCCAATATTGAGTGGTTGAATATGCTCTGCAATCTCACGGGCAACATCAGCTGAAGCCGTGGTATGGTCAACCAAAATCGTACCTGCGTGCATACCCTGTACGACGCCGTGCTCACCTAATACCACTTGACGCAAGTCATCATCATTACCGACACAGGTAAACACGATATCTTGGCCTTTCGCTGCTTCTTTAGGTGTAGCGGCAGATTGACCACCAAATTGTTCAACCCACTGAGCCGCTTTTGAGCTTGTACGGTTATATACTGTGACCTCATGGCCATTTTTAACTAAATGCCCCGCCATCGGGTATCCCATTACGCCTAAACCAATAAATGCGACCTTGGCCATGATTTTTCCTTATTTATTCAACTGAAGGTTTAACGTGTGCTTCCATTTCAGCACCGATACGCTTACGCATATCCATTAAACGTAAAGCACTATCACGTAAACGAATATCATCTGCTGTTGCCGGGATCCACTCAGGAACCGATGTTGGATGACCTTCATCATCTACTGCAACCATGATAACAATACAATGAGTGGTTAAATGACGTTCTGATTCTTTGGGATCGCCCGCTTTTACATCTATCGCAATATGCATTGATGTTGTACCGGTGTAAATCACTTTACCCGTTACCTCAACAATATTGCCTACATGGATAGGTTTAACAAAACGGATCCCGCCAGCATAAACCGTAATGCAATATTTACCGCTCCAACCCGCAGCAGTTGCATATGCGGCTAAATCGATCCATTTCATTACAGCACCACCGTGTACCTTACCGCCAAAATTGACATCTGCAGGTTCGGCCAAAAAACGTAATGTAAGCTTTCTATCTTTACCGGCCATAAAGCCTCCCAGTCATTCGATGGTGTATCAACGATACACGCTGTACCGATACAAAAAAAGCGCACTAGGCGCTTTTTATCTTGAACAATATTAATCTATTTTTTTGAATAGTAGCGAACCATTCGTTCCACCAAAACCAAATGAATTACATAACGCATAATCAAATTGATGGCGGCGTGAAGTATGCGCAACAAAGTCTAAATCGCATCCTTCATCAGGGTTATCTAGGTTAATCGTTGGCGGTACGTGTTGATCACGCAGCGCAAGCAAAGTAATGATGGCTTCAATTGCACCTGCTGCGCCGAGTAAATGCCCTGTCATTGACTTGGTTGAACTCACCAACAAATCATAAGCATGTGGGCCAAATACCGCTTTAACCGCGGCAGCTTCAGCTTTATCGCCGGCATGAGTTGAAGTGCCATGGGCATTGATGTAACCCACTTGCTCTTTTTGGATCTGTGCATCGTTAATGGCATTAACCATTGCAGCTGCTGCACCTGCGCCATCACTTGGCGGCGAGGTCATGTGAAATGCATCGCCACTCATACCAAAACCCACTAATTCGCCGTAAATTTTAGCACCGCGCGCTTTAGCACGTTCATATTCTTCCATGACAATAACGCCCGCACCATCGCCAATTACAAAACCATCACGGTCTTTGTCCCATGGGCGGCTAGCTGCGGTTGGATCGTCATTACGGGTTGATAACGCTTTAGCTGCGCTAAAACCGGCTACGCCCAATGGACTGGTGACATCTTCTGCACCGCCAGCAACCATTACATCGGCATCGCCATAAGCAATAGTACGGGCGGCAAAACCGATATTATGAACGCCTGTAGTACAAGCGGTCGTCACTGCAAAGTTAGGACCTGTCATGCCATACATAATCGATAAATGGCCTGCGATCATGTTAATAATGGTGCTCGGCACAAAGAATGGCGATACTTTACGTGGTCCACCATTTAATAATGCCGAATGGCCTTGTTCAATTAACCACATACCACCCATACCAGCACCGATTGCAGTGCCCACACGAGCTGGATTTTCTTGGCTCATGTCTAAGCCTGAATCGGTAACGGCTTGAATGCCTGCGGCCATGCCGTATTGGATAAACAAATCCATTTTACGTGCATCTTTTTTTGTTAAGTATTTTTCGACATCAAAATCTTTAACCGAACCACTAAAACGCGTGCCAAATTCGCTGGCATCAAATTTAGTGATTGGCGCGATACCACTTTGGCCTGCCAATAAGGCATTCCAAGAAGACTCGACATCATTACCTACTGGAGTCACAAGTCCAAGACCTGTGATGACGACACGACGTTTAGACATGATATTCACCTTTAAATAAAAATCTGCCACGATGCCATTATTGCGATAACGCTAAAGGAGTATAAGAAGGGATATGTTAGTGCAATTAAATGGAACGAGCGTTTACAAATGCTTTAAACAAAAACAGGCGGCATAAATGCCGCCTGTCAATGTGAATTCTTGATTACTGATTCTTAGAAACGTAATCGATCGCTGCTTGAACAGTAGTGATCTTTTCAGCTTCTTCGTCAGGGATCTCGGTATCAAACTCTTCTTCTAGAGCCATAACCAATTCAACCGTGTCTAGAGAATCAGCGCCTAAATCGTCTACAAAAGAAGCAGCTGATTTAACGTCTTCTTCTTTAACGCCAAGTTGTTCGATGATGATTTTCTTTACACGTTCTTCGATGTTGCTCATTAGTTTTCTTTCCTATTCAAATTACGCACTTGCGTAAGATTGCGAGTAGTTTATTCGAATTAGATAACAATGCAAGCTTAGATTTTGTGGTCTAACCACAAAAATTAACATTGAATTGTCACTAACACTGACTCAAATGAAGGTAGTTTCCTACCTATCGCCCTTAAACCATGTACATACCGCCATTCACATGCAATGTTTCGCCTGTGATGTAAGCGGCTGAATCCGAGGCCAAAAACAATACTGCATTGGCAATTTCTTGTGCTTGCCCTAAACGTTCCATCGGAACTTGCGACATAATAGCTTGTTGCTGCTCAGGTGTCAGCTCATCTGTCATATCTGTCTGAATAAATCCAGGTGCAATAGCATTCACTGTTATTTGACGAGATGCAACCTCTCTTGCAAGAGATTTTGTAAACCCTATCAAACCCGCTTTTGCTGCCGAGTAATTTACTTGACCAGCATTACCCATTGTACCTACTACTGAACCGATACTGATAATACGTCCGAAACGTTTTTTCATCATAGATCGCATTACAGGTTTAGACAATTTAAATAATGACGTCAAATTGGTGTCAATAATGTCTTGCCATTCATCATCTTTCATCCGCATCAATAAATTGTCGCGAGTGATACCAGCGTTGTTAATAAGAATATCAACATCACCCGTTTTTTCTTTGATCTGGCTATACAAATCGGCAACCGATTGAGTATCAGTGACATTTAACACCATCCCAAAGCCTTTGTCACCTAGGTATTGCTGAATTGCTGCCGCGCCTTTTTCACTGGTCGCGGTACCGATAACGACTGCACCTGCTTGTTGTAGCGATTCAGCAATTGCACGGCCAATGCCACGACTCGCGCCGGTAACTAACGCTACCTTGCCGTCTAGACTGATGTTAAAGCTCATAAAAACTCCTTTATTCGGTTAATGCCGCAAATGAAGCAACATCATTTACCGCTTGAGCGGATATGGATTTATTAATTCTTTTTGTTAACCCGGTTAATACTTTACCAGGCCCACACTCAACTAAATTTGTAACACCTTGTGTCGCTATAAACTCAACCATCTCGCTCCAGCGAACTGGGCAATATAATTGACGCACTAAAGCCTCTTTTATTAAATCAGCATCAGTTGGCATAGCAACATCAACGTTATTAATCACATTAATACTTGGGGCAGAGAACGTCACATTAACTAACGCTTTAGCTAATTCATCAGCAGCAGGCTTCATAAGCGCACAGTGAGATGGCACACTTACAGGCAAGGCAACAGCCATTTTAGCGCCAGCGGCTTTACACGCTGCAGCAGCGCGTTCAACTGCGGCTTTTTCACCGGCAATCACGACTTGACCTGGGCTGTTATAGTTAACTGGACTGACAACATCACCTTGGGCAGATTCAGCACACGCCGCGGCAATGGCCTCATCATCGAGCCCAATAATGGCAAACATCGCACCAGAACCTGCTGGCACAGCTTGTTGCATTAATTTACCACGCAGCTCAACTAATTTAACGGCATCGGTAAATTCAATCACCCCAGCACACACTAAAGCAGAATACTCACCTAAGCTGTGACCCGCTAACAAACTTGGCATTGGCTTGTTAGATGCTTGATATGCACGCCAAATCGCCACACTTGCAGTCAGTAATGCTGGCTGAGTTTTATCTGTCTCGTTTAACGTTTCAACTGGGCCATTGGACACTAAATCCCATAAATCATAACCTAACGCGTGACTCGCTTCGGCAAAAGTTTGCCCAATAATGTCGTTAGATTGTGCCAAGTCAGCTAACATTCCAACAGCCTGAGAACCTTGACCAGGGAATACAAAAGCAACATTTTCCATAAACACTTACCTGTATAAGAATTGATTTAAGTAACTGCACATTTAAATAAAAGCACATTTAAATAAGAGTAGATTTAAACATTAATAACGAATGAGGGCACTGCCCCATGCAAAACCGCCACCAAAGGCTTCGAGCAATAATAATTGACCACGTTGAATACGACCATCACGCACGGCTTCATCAAGCGCAATAGGCACTGAGGCTGCGGATGTATTACCGTGTCTGGCTAACGTCAATACCACTTTATCTAAACTCATATTGAGTTTTTTGGCAGTGGCATTAATAATGCGGAAATTGGCTTGATGCGGCACTAACCAATCAATTTCAGACTTATCGACGTTATTTAAACGCAACGTTTCAGTGACCACATTCGATAACTGCGTCACGGCAACTTTAAATACGTCATTGCCTTTCATTGTCATAAAACTAACGGCTTCTGAGCCTTCACCCGAGCGAGGAGGAAAAGCGCACTTTAATAAGTCGCCTTGACTACCATCAGCATAAATATGGGTCGCAATAATACCTGGTGTATCACTTGCGCCAATAACAGCTGCCCCTGCACCATCACCAAACAGAATCACAGTTGTTCGATCGGCAGGATCACACATGCGCGACAATACATCAGAGCCAATGACTAATACTTTTTTAGCGGCACCTGTTTTGACGAATTGGTCGGCGACAGACAACGCATACACAAACCCTGAACATGCGGCGGCAATATCAAAGGCTGGAATATTTTTAACGCCGAGTAAGGCTTGAATTTCGCAGGCTGCTGCAGGGAATGCGTTGGTTGCACTTGTGGTGCCACAGACAATCATGTCTAACTCGCTGGCATCAATGCCGGCCATTTCAAGCGCTTTTAATGCCGCTTGATGGCCCATGGTTGCCACCGACTCGTCTATAGCAGCGATGCGCCGCTCAGAGATACCGGTTCGGTCAACAATCCATTGGTCATTGGTTTCAACCATTTTTTCGAGATCTTGATTGCTACGTACTTGCACAGGCAAATAACTGCCTGTTCCGAGAATTTTTGTGTGCATATATGAGATCAGCTATTGATGTCTAAAAGAATCGACTCCAAACGATCTTTAATCATTTCAGGAAGACGACGTTTTGCTTCTGTTGCTGCTAAATTTAATGCTTGTAAAAATGCAGCTTCATCCGCGTTACCATGACTCTTTACTACTATTCCGCGCAATCCTATCAGACTTGCACCATTATAGTGGTCGGGGTTCATCTTACTGAGTACAGCTTGTATGTGTGGAGCGATGAGTTTGGAGAGTAAACGTACAAAAAAGCCGTCTTTTAAACCGCGCTTTAATTGATGTACTAATAACTTGGCAATGCCTTCGGAAGTTTTAAGGGTAATGTTACCGACAAAACCATCACAAACAATGACATCGACATTACCAGTATAAATTTCATCACCTTCAACAAAGCCAATGTAATTGACTTGATCGGTGTGTTGTAACAACTGTGCAGCTTGTTGAACTTGATCGTTGCCTTTTACTTCTTCGATGCCCACATTCAATAATGCCACTTTCGGGCGCGCTTTTTTATGGACAGCTTCACATAAAACCGAACCCATAATCGCGAATTGAAATAATGCTTCAGAGTCACAAGAGACGTTGGCACCTAAATCGAGCAAATAAACCGGCTTGCCAGTAACCGCAGGTAAACAAGACACTAATGCAGGCCTATCAATACCCGGTAAGGTTTTTAGCAATACTTTTGCCATTGCCATTAATGCACCCGTGTTACCTGCACTGACGCAAGCGGCCGCTTTCCCGTCTCGTACTAATTCCAGAGCAATTCTCATTGAACTGTTTTTACGTGAACGCAAAGCATGAACGGGCCTATCACACATGGTGACAACTTCGGTGGTATGGATTATTTCAATACGGTCTAAATCAGTAGAAGGTGTTTGAGGTAAATATTTTTGAATTTCGGTTTGATTACCAACCAAAATAATTTTGAGGGTGTTATGAAATTTCAGTGCCTGCATTGCTGCAGGCACTGTCACGTGGGGACCGTGATCGCCCCCCATCGCATCTAACGCAAGCGTCAGATTTGTCATCAGATAATCAACAAATTACTTGTTGATTACCTTTTTACCGCGGTAAAAACCATCAGCAGTCACGTTGTGACGTAGATGTAATTCACCGCTAGTAGCGTCTACTGATAATTGAGCAGTGCTCAATGAATCATGTGAACGACGCATGCCGCGCTTTGAACGTGATTTTTTATTCTGTTGTACAGCCATTTGACCTGTCTCCTAGATTACTTGCTCTTCAGTTTTTCTAACACTGCAAACGGATTTGGACGCTCCTCATGAGCGGGTTCGATCTCGCCTACAACTATATCTTTCGACCCTAATTTGCAATCAGTATCTTCATGCATAGGGATGATCGGCATAGCGACTATCAATTCATCTTCAATCAATTGATGCAGACGTACTTCGCCAATCTCATTACACTCAATTGGGTCATACGCATCCGGGAGCTCATCGATTTCTGCCTCAGTCTTACAAGGACTAAAACAAAAGTCGACCGTAACCTCCGTAGTATATTGTGTCATGCAACGTTGACATAGCAGAGTGAGCTCCGTCACAGCCTTCCCGCGAAGGTAGACTATCCCCTGTAAATCGACGCCACATTCCAACGACACAACTACGTTGGAACAGTCGCCGGCACATAACTCGCTTAATCGCTTAAGTTGCTCACCTGGCACGAAACCTTCATAACGAAGGCCGCTTGAGGCAGCGCGTATAGGATCAATTGAAACCGGTATCTTTACTGTTTGCATAAGGCGCGCATATTATAGTTTGAAAACGCTGGAGTCAAAGAAAATTTCCGTAAAAATACGGTCATCTCACCTAACACTGACTATTTAGGTATTCTTTAATCCGGCATTGAATTTGAAAGTTGGCAAATTTTACCGAACCAAACCCCATCACACAAGCATTACTCGGTGAAAAATACTCCATTTGACCTAATGAATGCAGTAAACTGCACGATAATTGATTATTGATAAATAAATAGTGAAATAAACCCGATGAATTTCAATCTTGTACTCGCATCAACGTCCCCTTTTCGACAGCAACTATTACAAAAATTAATGCAACCATTTGACTGTGTTAATCCCGATATAGACGAAACACCACAGCAAAATGAAACAGCAACGGCATTAGTGCAACGTTTAGCTGAGCAAAAAGCGCTCGCGGGTGCCAAATTAGCGATTAAAACAGATTCAACACAATTAATTATTGGTTCAGATCAAGTCGCAGTGATAAACGGGCAGATTATCGGTAAACCCCATACTGTCGACAATGCGATTGCCCAACTAAGTGCCGCATCTGGCCAGGCCATAACCTTTTATACTGGGCTTGCCGTATATAACCAAGTCACACAGCAGATGTTATCGTGCATCGAACCTTTTACAGTACATTTTAAAAGCTTAACGCAAACACAGATCCGCTATTATGTCGAAACAGAACAACCTTTATATTGTGCGGGAAGTTTTAAAAGTGAAGGCCTAGGGATTGCGCTGTTTAGCCGTTTAGAAGGTGATGACCCCAATACCTTGATTGGCCTGCCATTAATTAAATTAATTGAGTTACTGCAACAACAAGGTATGGATGTGTTAAGTAAGTCATCCGTGATGAGAAGTTAGTCGTAAATAACAAGTAGGTGGGAATAAGCAGACTTTACGAAAAAGCAGTGTGTAAATGAGGGCTTTCAATAAATATCGTGAAGCCCTACATCATATTACAAGTAATCGCGAATTGCAGAAGCTTGACTCACAATAGCCAAAGGCTGAAGCACTTGTAACCGCGCTTCATCATGGGCACCATAACTCACACCAATACTGGCTATGTTAGCGTTATTGGCCATGGTTAAGTCATGAATTGAATCACCAATCATAATCGCTTTGTCAGCGCTGATCTCAAAATGACTTAACAAACTTTGAAGCATTTCTGGGTGCGGTTTACTTTGAGAATCACTGGCACAACGTGATGCATGAAAATACTGATCTAGCCCAGTCAACTCAAGTACCCTATCTAACCCTTCGCGTGCTTTGCCCGTCGCAATAGCTAATAAATACCCCGCGTCATGTAGCTGCTTAATCAATAATTCCACACCGTCGAATAACGGTGTTGGATAATCGCTGGCTAAATGATGGCGACGGTAACAATCAATAATTTGTTGATGATCTTGATGCCCAGCAAACAAAATCGGCATAATCGTAGGCAAAGACAAACCAATCACATCTCTTACTTGTTGCTCTGTCGGCACAGTTAATGCTAACTCATGCGCCACACCTTGCATGCAGGATACAATTTTACCCACGGTGTCCATTAACGTGCCATCCCAGTCAAAGATGACTAAATCAAATGCTTTGTCTTTACGCTTCACGTTATGCCTTACTTTTTTGATTCAACACATTGCACATACTGTGGTTTAAGTTCGTTTGAGCTTATCCAAAGTATTTAGTAATATTTCATCTAATGGTGCTTTGACTTGCATGACTTCATTATTCTCAGGATGAGTAAACTTGAGCTCAGCCGCATGTAAAAACAGGCGGTCTAATCCTAACGCTCTCATGCTGTCATCAAATTGTTGCTCGCTGTATTTGTCATCACAGGCAATTGCATGACCCGCATACTGGCAATGCACACGAATTTGATGCGTACGACCTGTCACAGGGCTGGCTTTCACCAATGTACACCCTTGGTAGCGTTGCATGATTTTGTAGCGAGTCTCAGACTCTTTACCTTCTTTATTGACGCGAACAATACGTTCACCCGATTTTAAGGTAATTTTTAATAACGGCGCTTTGACCACTTTATCGCTTGCTTGCCACTCGCCACGCACTAAGGCTAAATAATCCTTTTGCATGGTTTTACTGCGCAGTTGCTCATGTAAATGCTTTAATGCACTGCGTTTTTTAGCCACAAGCAGCACACCTGAGGTGTCTTTATCTAAACGGTGCACTAGCTCTAAAAATTTCTGTTGTGGCCGCAGTGAACGTAACCCTTCAATCACACCATAATCAACACCACTGCCACCATGTACAGCAATACCAGCGGGTTTGTTTAATACAATAAGATGATTATCTTCGTGGATAATACGTTCTTCAAGCTGCGACACTCGAGATAAATTAGGCGATGGCGCTTTGCGATTATCTTTCTCAGCCATTCTCACCGGCGGAACACGCACGATGTCACCGATTTGCAATTTGTATTCTGGCTTTATGCGCTTTTTATTTACGCGCACTTCTCCTTTACGCACAATCCGATAGATCATGCTCTTAGGAACACCTTTTAATTTGGTGAGTAAAAAATTATCGATGCGTTGTTCAAAATGATCTTCGTCGATAGTCACGTATTCAACTTGGGGGGTAGTTTCAGTATTCATGATGCGCCATATAGTAGTAACCGCAATAGTGTACCTTATCTTGCAAATGATTGGCTATTACCATGGCGGACTTGAAATAAATACATGAAAGAATATGGGCTTTTGATTGATGACAATAGCGTTTGTTGCTATATTTGCGCTCAGGTTGAGAGTAAACAGTGGATAAAGTGTTCACAACTTTCACCAAATGCGAAAGAACTGCAATTAAGAAAATGAGCTTTATCGGTAGCAAGTCATTGATTTGCAAATTGTATATAAATAAAAAACGACAAGAAACGTTTCGACAATTAAACCGTAAGTCTTCAATAAAGATTTCAATTTAACTGCAGTAAATCGCCCCAAATTCGAACAATATTTTAGCTTGTTATCAAACAAACCGATTCGACTTGGGCATTAACGGATTAAATTACCATAATTTATGGGGTTGGTTGTAAGTCAACGAATTCCTTGTTTTTGTAAATATTAGAAAATAAGCCATAAATAGGATGCGACACGCAGCGACTGCGTTTTACAGTGATGAGCACCTAATTGCCTGAAGCTAACCGTGAGGTTACACCGATTAATTCAGGCCCGTAATGCAGAAAGATCGTGTTGTTTGATGACCTCATTTAGAAGAATCACGTCATCATGAAACGTATGTTAATTAATGCAACTCAATCAGAAGAGTTGCGTGTTGCCCTTGTAGACGGGCAACAACTGTATGATCTAGATATCGAAAGTCCTGGTCACGAACAGAAAAAATCAAATATCTATAAAGGTAAAATCACTCGCGTAGAGCCCTCACTTGAAGCAGCTTTTGTTGATTATGGCGCTGATCGTCATGGTTTCTTACCGCTTAAAGAAATTGCCCGCGAATACTTCCCTAAAGGTTACTCATTCCAAGGTCGTCCTAACATCAAAGAAGTGGTGCAGGAAGGTCAAGAAGTCATCGTCCAGATTGATAAAGAAGAACGCGGTAATAAAGGCGCGGCTCTAACAACCTTTATCAGCCTTGCGGGTTCATACCTGGTACTCATGCCAAATAATCCTCGTGCTGGCGGTATTTCACGTCGTATCGAAGGTGATGAACGTACCGAGCTTAAAGAAGCTATCTCTGAACTTGAAGTACCAAATGGCATGGGCTTAATCGTTCGTACCGCTGGTGTTGGTAAAGAGTCAACTGAACTTAAGTGGGACTTAAAAGTACTTCAACACCACTGGGATGCCATTCAAGAAGCGGCACAAACTAAACCGGCACCATTCTTAATTCATCAAGAAAGCAACGTAATTGTACGTGCTATTCGTGATTATTTACGTCGTGATGTCGGTGAAATCCTCATCGATCACCCACGTATTTTTGAAGAAGCTAAACTGCATATAGGTTTAGTTCGCCCAGATTTCGTTGAGCGTGTTAAGCAATATGATTCAGAAGTGCCGTTATTTACTCACTTCCAAATTGAGTCGCAAATTGAGTCAGCATTCCAGCGTGAAGTGCGTTTACCGTCTGGTGGTTCAATCGTAATCGACCCAACAGAAGCATTAACGTCTATCGATATTAACTCTGCTCGCGCCACTAAAGGCGGCGATATTGAAGAGACTGCACTAAACACCAACCTTGAAGCTGCTGATGAAATTGCGCGTCAATTACGTCTGCGTGACTTAGGTGGTTTAGTGGTTATCGACTTTATCGATATGACGCCTGTTCGTCATCAACGTGAAGTTGAAAACCGTATGCGTGATGCCGTGCATCATGACCGTGCTCGCGTGCAATTAGGTCGTATCTCTCGTTTCGGTTTAATGGAAATGTCACGTCAGCGCCTGCGCCCTTCTCTTGAAGAGTCCGCAGCACATTTATGCCCACGTTGTCATGGCCAAGGTACTATTCGTAGTACTGAATCTTTAGCGTTATCCATTTTACGTTTAATGGAAGAAGAAGCCATTAAAGAAAATACCACTCAAATCGAAGCTATCGTTCCGGTTGATGTGGCGGCATTTTTGTTAAACGAAAAACGCAAAGCGATTCGTATTACTGAAGAACGTCATGAAGTTGAAGTGTACATCATTCCAGATGCCCACATGCAAACGCCAGAGTATCGTGTTGTTCGTCGTAAAAGCGATGATGAAGTTAGCGAATCTAGCTACAAGCGCGTTGAAAAACCGTCATCAAAGTTATATGAACCACGTAAACTTGAGCGTGCAGCGTCACCAGAGCCTGCTTTAAAAGGCTTTGCTGCACCACAAAAAACAGCAATAGATGAAGCGCCTCCAACGCCTGCTCCAGTGGCTAAAGCCCCTGTTGCTGCAGCGCCATCTCAACCAGGATTCTTTGCGCGTATCGTTTCAGCAATCAGTGCACTGTTTGCCACCAGCGATAGCGAAACCAAAGACACTAAACCGGCTGCGCCAGCAAAAGATGCGTCTCAGGCTAACAATCGTCGCCCACGTCGTAATGACAGCCGTAACGATAGTGCGAATCGCAACACCAGCCGTAACGACAGCCGTCGCCAACGTACTGACAGCGATAAGCCAAAAGAAGGTACAGAGCCACGTACTCGTAACAAACGTAATGATCGTAATAGCAAAAATAATGCTCAGGACGATAGCGTTAAAAACAAACCGCGTAATGAGAAAGTAGACACGCCATTAGCAGAAACTAATGAGCCGAAAGCTGCCAATATCAATACTGAAAAATCACCTAAGCAAGAAGCGGCTCGTGAACGTCGTCAACGTCGCAACATGCGTCGTAAAGTGCGAATCGAAAGCGAACAAACTGATGATACAGTTGCAAAAACAACGGATGCGAACGATAAAGCAGAAGAAGTTAACACAGCAGAAATCAAAGCGGTAGAGCCTAAAGTAACTGAAGAAAAATCAGAAACAAGAGCGCCTCGCAGCCGTCGCCAGCCACGTAAAGAAAGAAGCGAACAATCGAATGAAGCGCAAGCTAAAAACGATACAGAAACATCAGACAATACTGATAAGACAGTAGCGTCAGCGCCACAAGCAACGACAGATGTTGTTAAAGCAGATGCTACTGAAGTTCAAGTTGAAGCGAATGCGGTTAAAGCAGAGCAAACAACTGCGACAAGTGAAATGGTTAACGAAACCAGCAATACTGAAGCAACTGTTGCCGTTGAAAACACCGAAAATGGTGACGCTGCGGATGACAACGATGCAGATGCATCTGAAGACGCGAAGGCAGACGGCCGTGAAGGTCAACGTCGCAGCCGTCGTAGTCCTCGCCATCTTAGAGCTGCGGGTCAACGTCGTCGTCGTGATGATAGCGACACAACTCAACAAGCAGTATTTACCTCTGTTGATGAGTTAGAGAAGCAGTTAGATGCTGAGCAATCTCAAGACAAGGCACCAGTAAAGCAAGCAAACGTTGAAGCCACTGTTAAACCGGTAACTGACACTCAAGTTGAAGTAACAGCGGTTGCGACTCACTCTGAAGCTGCAACACCTGTTGATGCGCCAAAGGCAGAAGCTGTAGTTGAAACCAAAGCAGCACCGGTTGTTGAACCTGTTGCAGAGAAAGCGGTTGAAGCACCTAAAGCTATAGAGCCTAAAGCAGAACCGATAGCGGCAGCAGCTCCTGAAGTTGTTAAAGCTGAAGTTACTCCTGAAGTGAAAGCTGAAGTAGTGAAGACTGAACGAGTAACGGAAACAGTTAAATCTGAGCCAGAAGTCAATGTCGCTCACGAAAAAGCTGTAGCTTCAAATGCTTCTGCGCCAATGGCCAAACCTGCTGCTATGGTACGCAAAGTTCAAGCTGAGACTGTAACTGATGTTAAATCAGAGGTTACCGCACCGGTTGAAGCTGCGCCTAAAGCACCCGCTAAAGCCAGTCGTTTTGGTTCAATGGTATCTTCAGATATGACTAAGCCGACTGTGGATGTACGCGAACAACAAGCGGTACCGCAAGGTCGAGCTTATGAAGCGCAAGCTGAAACCAATGCTCCTAAAGTCGCAATGGGTAACAGTGCATCATCTGATATGGCTCGCCCAGGCAAGTAATATCATAAGGAGTAATAATACTTCTTAACCATAAAGCCATGCTTAGCATGGCTTTTTTATTGGGCTATTTTTAGTTCTGCGGCGATGTTTGGCGCTGCAAACTTACTAACAACCTGTCCAGTAGTTGTTGATAGAGATGCGGTGCTGACGGCCTGATGATTTACATCGATAGGATATTTGATTAAAGCCAATATGATTGAAACGGATGAAATGCAATTAAGTGCGTATATTCACACGTTTCAGACTCAACGTATAAACGCCATCAAAGTCTTTTGAAAAGCGGCAACATAAAGATAAAAAAGGGAGCGATTGATGATTCAACCTCCCCCCTTTTTTATTTAACTGATGCACTACTGTTAACCAATACTTTTGACTAGTGCATTAATTTTAACTAGTGCACTATTTTTTGCGTTTATCAGCGAATTTGCGCATCACTTTATCAAACTTTGGTTTCACCACTAACTGGCAATACGGTTGTTCGCCATGTTTAGCGAAGTAATCGTCATGATAATTTTCTGCCGGGTAAAATGTATCAAAAGCACTAATTTGAGTCACGATAGGGTTAGGCCAGATTTGTTGTGCATTCAAGCGGTTGATAAACGCATTGGCTAAGTCAACTTGTTCACTGTTATGCGCAAAAATAGCCGAACGATATTGTGGCCCTTTATCGTTACCTTGTTGATTTAATGTCGTTGGATCGTGACTTTCGAATAACACGGTTAAGAGTGTTTCATAGCTAATCAGAGCCGGGTCAAACTCAATGTGCACAACTTCAGCGTGCCCAGTAAGCCCCGAACAAACCGCATCATAGTTTGCCTCTTGTGCATCGCCACCGCAGTAACCAGACTTAACACTGATCACCCCCTCAAGTTGAGCGAAAATCGCTTCAACGCACCAAAAGCAGCCCGCACCAAAAGTGGCTTTTTGATTACGACTAACAGCCATATTTGATGCGTTTAATTCATCGATTGATTTGAACACCATCGACACTGAATTAACGCAATGACGTACATTTTTATCCGTCAGAAATTCACCTTCAAATACGTGGCCTAAATGTCCACCACACTGATCGCAGGTAATTTCAACACGACGCCCGTCGGCATCAGGGGTTCGCTTAACGGCACCCGTAATCTCATCGTCAAATGCGGGCCAGCCACAATGAGCGTTAAACTTATGTTCGCTCTTGTATAAAGGTGCCAAACATTTTTTACAGCAATACACGCCTTGAGCATCATGGTCCACATACTCGCCACTAAAAGGGCGCTCTGTGCCTTTTTGTTCAATCACGTATTTTTCAAAGTCGGTTAAATTATTCATTGCTTGTTCTCACTGATTTTTTGCGGCATCGATAAACAATACGCGAGATCAATAGCATCAGTTCAACCAATACTCTTTGAATACGCGCAAATAATTGCGACAAAGTGTGACTAAGGTTACCATTGACGTGGGTCAACACACTAATAAGAAATATATAATGAAACTTAATACAATTGATTATTTAGCACCAGATAGTGCTGAGCGCTTTGTCGAGTCACTTCGTGAAACGGGTTTTGGGGTATTAACAAACCACCCTATTCAAAAGCAACTTGTCGAAGACATATACCAAGAATGGTATGCATTTTTTCAGTCTGAAGAAAAAAATGAGTTTTTATTTAATAAAGAAACTCATGATGGATTTTTCCCTGCATCAGTGTCAGAAACAGCCAAAGGCAACACAGTAAAAGATATCAAAGAATATTATCATGTGTATCCATGGGGTCGTATTCCTGATTCACTACGAGCAAATATTCTTGCTTACTACGAGCATGCCAATACCTTAGCCTCTGAATTACTTGGCTGGATTGAACAATATACCCCTGCAGACGTAGCGGTTAACTATTCTATTCCACTACCAGACATGATCGCGCAAAGCGAAAAAACCTTATTGCGTATTTTACATTACCCACCGATGAAGGGTAATGAAGAAATGGGCGCTATCCGCGCGGCTGCACATGAAGACATCAATTTAATTACCTTATTGCCTGCGGCAAACGAGCCTGGTTTACAAGTTAAAACCAAAACAGGTGAATGGATAGATGTGCCAAGTGATTTTGGTAGCATCATTATTAATATCGGTGACATGCTTCAAGAAGCCTCTGGCGGTTACTTCCCGTCTACATCACACCGCGTGATTAACCCTGAAGGTACCGACAAAACTAAGTCGCGTATTTCACTGCCATTATTTTTACACCCTAATCCAGATGTTGTACTGTCTGAGCGTTATACCGCTGACAGTTACTTAATGGAAAGATTACGTGAGTTAGGTGTTATTTAACCTTAACGTGATTAAATAGCACTAAGACTAAGCGCCGTTAGGCGCTTTTTTTATGCTTTTACTAAGCTAACAAGGTACAATACGGCTTTTATATTCTTTGATTAAATATTCCGTTATTTACTCGAATATTTACTCGAATAAGCATTCGGTTATAAGGCAACATCATGGCAATTCAGTGGTATCCAGGACACATGCACAAAGCACGTAAAGAGATTGAAGAGGCGATGCCTCAGGTCGATCTTGTTATTGAAGTGCTCGATGCGCGCATTCCCTACAGCAGTGAAAACCCAATGGTGTCACAACTTCGTGGCGATAAACCGTGTATTAAATTGCTCAATAAATCAGATTTAGCCGATCCCGCGGTCACTGAACGTTGGATTGAATACCTCGAGCGTGAACAAGGCGTAAAAGCTTCAGCGATTACCACCTTACAACCCGGCATGGTGAGAAATATTCCAGATATTTGCCGTAAATTAGTGCCTCATCGTGATGTGATGGAAAAAGACATCCGCACTATGATTATGGGTATCCCAAACGTGGGTAAATCGACCATCATCAACACCCTCGCTGGCCGAACTATCGCCAAAACAGGTAATGAACCAGCGGTGACCAAAACCCAACAACGCATTAATCTACGAAATGGTATTGTGCTTTCTGACACGCCTGGGATTTTATGGCCAAAAGTTGATAACGAAGCCAGTAGTTATCGTCTTGCGGTAACCGGCGCCATTAAAGATACAGCAATGGAATATGAAGACGTGGCAATGTTTGCCGCAGACTACTTCTTAAAAGCTTACCCTGAAGCGATTTGCGAGCGTTATAAGCTCAGCTCTTTACCCGATACAGACATAGGCTTACTTGAAGCCATTGCTGGCTCTCGTGGTGCGTTGCGTCCGGGTGGACGTATTGATTATCACAAAGTCTCGGAGTTGTTATTACACGATTACCGATCAGGACGGATTGGTTTATTAAGCTTGGAAACACCTGAGATGGCAGAAATGGAACAAATCGAAGTCGCCCGAGTATTAGCAGAAAAAGAAGCAATAAAGCAGCAAAAAATTGAACAAGAAAAACTAAAGCGCTCAGGTAAACGTCACAACGACTAGTTTTTACCTTTATCGCTAACACCAAGAATATTGTTCAAACCAAGAATATTGCTCAAACTAAGAATATCGCTAAAACGAAGAGTATCGCTCATCACGATTAACGGGGTAATTGCTTACCCCGTTTTCGCTAATACTAATTGTTTCGCTAACTCAGCAAGGCTAGTCTCGAGTAAATCGATCACCAATTCAAATCCCCTGTCACCACCATAATATGGGTCTGGCACTTCCTTTACCCCTTCGCCTGCAAAAGACAAAATCAAGCGGATTTTATATTGTAAATGCGCAGGACAACGTGAGTACAAATCGATTAAATTGGCCTCATCTGCCGCTAAAATCAAATCAAATGTGTCGAAGTCACTGTCAATAACTTGCCTGGCTTTCATACCTGAAAAATCTAAACCACGCTTGCGTCCCGCTATCATACTGCGAGGATCAGGAGCGTTACCTTGATGAAACGCAATTGTGCCTGCGGAGTCTATCTTAAGGGATAATCCGTGTAATTTAGCTTGCTGTTTAAATACAGCCTCGGCAGTCGGTGAACGACAAATATTGCCCATGCACACAAATAACACTGACGAGACGTTGGTTAAATTTGTATTATCGTTCATGTCTCTTACCTATTGGTTTATTTTTGAGATGACTATATTGCTCAGGTGGTGACTTATCGATTCACGTTTAAACATGATGTATTTTACAGTTAACTCGATGGCCTATCTTCAATGATGCGCAGTCAATGAACTACCATCAATAAAGCCAACACTATTGAGCGGATCGCTCGCGTAAAAAAGTGGCAAAACGCGGAGTCCCTTTTTGGGTAAACCCTAAATATTGATAAGTAATAATCGTACCAATAGCGGGCGGATATTGTCTTTGTATGTCACTGAGCCCACTGCCAATATTAAACACTTTTCCTTGGGGCGTTTTAACCGTTAATGCACCGAGTTGTCCTGTGTATTTGCCTTTACCTGCAGTGTGACCAATCACCACAGCTTCTGCATCATATTTCGGTTTTAATTTTACAATATACGGACTGCGTCCAACGGTATAAAAAGCATTTCGATAGTGCAACATTAACCCTTCTCCGCCAGTATCGACCACGCTATCAAGCTCAGAAAAGAGCGTGTGATTATCTGCAAACGTTAATTGTGGAATAACCTGTAAGTGAGCAGAATTAACCTTTTGAGCAAGTTGTTGCATCGCCATATACCGTTGTTCAAAGGTGCCACTATGATGCGGTAAATCAAATATCATAAACGTGACAGACTGCCACTCTTGAATTTGTGTATGCTGGCGACGAACCAGGGCAGAGATTTGCTCAAACTGCTCCCGACCTAGCCATAACTCACCGTCAATAGGATATTCAGGAAAGCCTTGCGTAAAAGTTGCTGGAAGGTTAACCGTGCGCCCACTTCTCGTTAGCATCTGTTTACCCGTCCAGTATCCTCGCACCCCATCTAACTTTTCGCTTACAAGGTAATCGGTTACATCTAAATCGGCAGCATAGTGACTCGCAAGTTGAATTTCAGGCTTGGGAAGCGCTTCACTTTGACACACCATACAGATCATCAAGAATAGAACGGAAAATAGAAAAGTGTGAACACGTAACATAAGCAATCCTTGCATAATAGCTTGAGCCTCATGGCAAGCTAAAGCCTAGTACAAGTCGAATAAATGTGCACATATAGCCAAAAACACTGGTAGCTGTGGTCGTGAATGTTACAATCAGCACAATGTGAATAAAAAGAAATAAAAATAATGAAACCAGCAAATAATCATGGTCTTAAACGCGTATTTAGAGCAACGGGGTTCTCAATAAAAGGCCTAAAAGCCGCATGGCAAAATGAAGCTGCATTTAGACAAGAAGCCGTTTTAGCTATACTAATGTTACCTATAGCCTTGCTTGTTAATGTCAGCGCACCTGAACGAATATTATTGATAATGACACTGATGATTGTGTTGATTGTTGAATTACTCAATTCAGCCATTGAAGCCGTAGTGGATCGTGTCGGTGATGAGATCCATCCATTAAGTGGTCAAGCTAAAGACATTGCATCTGCAGCAGTGTTTATCAGTTTAGTTATGTGCGCAATCACTTGGGCGATGATTCTTTTGCCATTAATTTAATCCTATCTAATACCATTCCGCGTTAATAAGTGATGACTCAGCGAGAGTTTAAAAGGGCTTAAATAAGGCGTATGACTGAATGAATAGGTTCTCTTTCGAAGTCATGCAACGCAGTGTAAGCCCTTTTAAAACTCGCCTGAAAGGAATGCCCCAGCCGCTTTTGCTCTGCGTTCTCGCTATTTGAAAGGGAGCAACCATTACTGCATAGCGACGCCTTAATCAAAAACCGCTAGACGTATTCTGAGTGTTCACTTAATTAATGCGGATTGGTATAAGGCTTAGTAAACTATCACTATTCGCTAAGCCTTGTATGGATGGTTATTGATCGATACACGGCGCCATATCAGTGGTTAATCTATTGGACAATATCTCTATGGCTTGTTCAATATAAGCCAACCTTTCATTTTCAGCCCAGTACGCCGCATACACATTGCGGGTAATGCTGTTTGCCCCTTCAACAATAAATAAGGTTTTGTTGGTTAAATAAGGTTTAACGAGCACTTCAGGTAAAAAGGCACAACCGCCGTTATTCAATATAAAATCCAATGCCATTCTGGCTGAGCTGGTATGCAATACCGGCAGTGGCAGCATAGTGTATTCTTGCGCATGGGTGATATTAAATGCAGTGCCCCAATCAACTTTAATATAAGGAATGGTTGAGGTTTGCGACAAGCTAAGGTTCGGCTGTTTAGCCACTAAGACTAATTTGATCTGTGCCAGCTTAATCAACTCAAGCTCATCCAGTTTTGGCGGATCGAAACTAATGGCAATGTCCAAACTGCGCTCAATGAGTTGGCGCGTCATGACCGAGCCAGACAATACATCAGTGCGTAATGCCACACCGTCTAACCCGAGATGAAGTGGTTGTAAAAAGGGTTGTAGATACGCATCCCAAATATTGTGTCCTGCAGACACCGTTAATTGAGTGCTGTGTTGTTGGTTTAAAATAATATCTTGTTTGGCCCTTTCCCACGCATTCAACACGGCTTCGGCGTGTCCGAGCATTCGCTCACCGGCGGGTGTGGGTTGAATATTATTACGTAAACGTTCAAAAAGCTCGACGCCTAGAATGCCTTCTAATTGTTTTATCCTAAAACTCACCGCACTGCGCGTTAAGTAAAGATTTTCAGCCGCCTTACCAAAGTGGCGTGTACGGGAGACTTCTAAGAACGTTTTTAATAAATCTGTATCCATAAAAATTCTTTACCATGAAGGACAAAATATTTTGATTTAAAAAATGATAATACTAGCCAATACTCCAGTTGAAAATCTTTATATCTCATAATCTAGAAGGTATTAGCCATGTCTCAGCAATCATTTGTCAATGCGAAACAAGGTATTGAAGCTCACACCAATGGGTCAAGTGACAGTTTCCGCTCTACTAAACGCTTCTATGATGACGCTAACTTTCCTAAAGGCTTTAAACGCTGCGGTGATTTTACCAGTAAGGAAGCGGACTTGCTTGAACAACATGGTCAAGCAATGAAAAGTTTAGCCGAAGGTACCCAGCTGCCCTGTAATGTCGATGAAGACCAATTTGTCAATGTTGCCAAAGGCCATTTACCCGCATCTACCGCTATGGAATTACTGTGGGCTAAATATTGTCGTTTGGCAAAAGGTAAACCTTTTTATGCCGTCGTCGGTACGATTCATGCTCCTGCGGGTGCAAAAGTGGAAATCGAATTCGATGATGTTGAAGATGATAGCACTGACACCGATGAGTCTGAATAACGGGTATTCGGGCAACAAAACAACAACCTACCAATTTTAACATCTTGTTAACCACCTCAGTTAAAGTAGAGCATTTTTAATGCTCTACTTTTTGTATTTAACACAAAAAAGACACCTCACACACTCATCGCCAATGCTCTGACACCTCTGAATCACCAGCTTTTGAAACAAAAAAGGTGATTTTTAAGCCTTTAAGTTCAAACTACCAACGAAAACTTGATTTAGCGCAATTTTTACATACAAATACTTCACATTTAGTTACAAGCTGCTAATATGTTTGCTGAACAGTTTGTCCTATTTTTTTGTTTGAACTTTATGACGACACATTTTGATAACCCTACATTGGTTATTGTCGAAGGAAAATAAACTCAGCCTCAAATACGGCAACAGCATCATATGAAGACGCATATCTTGTAACACTAGAATAAATAATAAATGCGGAGTTTCAATGATTAGGCCCCTTTTTTATATTGTCGTGATGCTATTAAGCACTCAAACTGCCTACGCAGCGAGTAGCAATAATAGTAATACATCGTCAGTAATGGATAAATTTGCCCTCGATATTGGGGTGTTTTATGCTAACTCCGATTCCAACATGGCGGTTACCAATCCTAAAACCGGCGGATCGTTTCCGATCGATTTTGAAGATGAATTTTTACTCGCAGAAGAACAATATCTCCCTTATTTCGAACTCACCTACTCTTTCAATCAACGCCACAACCTTTTTATCGATTGGAAATCTCTCGACAGAAAAGCTGATAATAATGCCGTAAGCCAAGATTTCATCCTTGAAGATATTGATGGTAAAGATTA
Organism: Shewanella sp. MF05956; assembly: GCF_059758055.1. Taxonomy (NCBI): domain Bacteria; kingdom Pseudomonadati; phylum Pseudomonadota; class Gammaproteobacteria; order Alteromonadales; family Shewanellaceae; genus Shewanella; species Shewanella sp. MF05956. The sequence goes on from NZ_JCAYNV010000006.1 coordinate 49,414, forward strand.
CCTAATCGAAGTGGGTGCTAAATTAAACACTGAATTAAATATTGATATTTTACGTATCGGTTACGGATACGATATCTGGCAAGGTACAGATTATGCTGTTGGTGTTTCGATTGGGTTACACACCATGTTTGTCGAAGCCGTATTCAAAGGCACGATAGGCACTTGCATACCAGACTCATCCCTCACGAGCTTATGTAATAATGTCGTCGCTACGCCTGAGGTGGTAGATGATGCGCTTACTGCGCCACTGCCTAATGTCGGTATTTATGGGGCTTATGAGTTTTATCATGGTTGGAATTTTTCAGCGCATGCGCAATATTTCTCAATCAGTTATGATGATGTCGATGGATCACTCATTGATGTCCGCTTAGGTGTAGAAACTAAATTCTGCGACAACTGGTCGTTAAAGCTCGCTTATAATTATTATGACGTAGACATCACGATAGAAAAGCAACGTAAGATGAGCAACAATGAAATGAGAACCTTCGACCATAAAATCAGCTACAGCTTCACAGGTCCTATGTTTGCCGTTTCATATGCCTTCTAACCCGCACACATTATTGTCATAAAAGCATCTTAGGATGCTTTTTTTGTGATCAGTAAAATGATAATGTCCTACTATTCATTCTATTATAACTAATCTCCTTAATGTCTTTTTACCGCCCTATTCATGAGGCACTTAATGTCTAACACGTTATTGCAAACTGCTGCCGCCAACTTGAAAAAAGCGGTGCCGTTAATGCTTAAATACAGGATCCCTACCACGCCAACCAACTATGCGCTTTGGTACGCTTATGTTGGTGAGCAAAATCCATTGTTAAATCAAGAACTCGACACGGCAATCAAACAGAATCAAACATGCTCTCCAGTTACCAGCGAGTTGTTATATCGAAAGCATGTGGCCGATCCTGTCGAGCTTGATGTACGCGACATGCGTAAAAACTTAGATGCGATGGTATGTGAATTGTCACAATCTCTTAGAGATACCAATTTAGACACTGAGACATTTCAGACTCAAATGGATAAAGACTTTAAGAAATTAAGTGATTTGGAAACCAAAGGCTTTTCGCTTGAACAAGTCATTGGTGTTGTAAGAAGTATTGTAAAAGAATCGTCCAGCATTCGCTCAAGTACGGTTAGCTTTACTGAGCAATTGCAAAAAGCCCAATCCGAAATTGATACCCTCAAGACACGTCTTGCAGCATCAGAAAAAGACATGTTATTTGATGCCCTAACCAATATTTTAAACAGACGCGCATTTGACCACGATATTGAAGCACAAATTGATTTATCGCCAACCGGTACATGCTTGATTTTAATAGATATCGATCACTTTAAAAACTTTAACGATACCTTCGGCCATCAATTGGGCGATTTAGTATTAAAAACCGTTGCTAAACGTATTCAAGAAGCGTGTCGAGATGGCATTAAACTTTATCGATATGGTGGAGAAGAATTTGCCATTCTCGTGCCTAGTAGCCAATTGAGAGTCGCAAGACAGCTAGCCGAAGGGATCCGAAGAGCACTGGAAAAACTCAGTGTAAAAGACCGTCGTAGCGACAAAGTGATTGATTCGATTACGGCTTCATTTGGTGTGGCAGAGTGGAAACCCAAACAAAATGTGGGTCAATTAATTGAAGCGACTGACAAGTTATTGTATGAAGCAAAACGTCTTGGCCGTAACCGAGTGATGCCAATCTCCAGTTAAACGATAAAGGTCTTATTGAACGCTAAAAAGCTCCGCGTTGTTATCAATCATTATGATGAAAGCAGCGCTGAGCTTTTTATTAATTTAATCATTATTGAGGTAATTGTAGATATCCTGCTGCATTTTCGGCGCTAGGATTGGCAAGGTGTGGCACATAACCTAAAAATGGCGCTTGCATCATCTGTTGCAAACTTTGCAAGTTGTCGTCAATAAACGCCATGTCGGCATCAACCTGATTTGCTACCCAACCTGCAATACTCAATCCATCGGCTAGCAGCGCTTCTTGCGTTAACAACGCATGATTTAAGCAGCCGAGTTTCATCCCCACTACCAGAATGACTTCAAGTGTAGTGTTTTTCGTTACAGCATGAGTTAACTGAACACTATTGCCATAAGTGGATGTCTCTTGTTGAAGCGTAGTCTGCAATAATTTAACCGTATCAGATAGGTACTCGCCATTACCTAACGGTAAACGCCAGCCACCAGCCCCTTCAATCAAAGCAAAGTCGGCATTAACCATTGCCGGATGGAACATCGCATCAAGTACGCCTTGTGCACTTAACGCGGTATTGACTTGCGATGCAGCAATATGGGGCGCAATTGCGGGCTCAAAACTGATTGGGTTAATCTCTTGATAAGCCAGCCCCATATTAGATTGCGCCATTAACATTAACGCATCACTGTTGCGCAAGCCATCTTCGGTCACGTCACAACCTGAAGCAATGGGTTTAAACCCGCATTTATGCCCTTGTGCTTTAGCTAGTAAAGCGGCGGAGATTAAGGTTTTACCACTGTCAGTATCAGTACCCGTCACGAAATACAACATAAGATTAGCCTCGTTTAGCGCGGATAAACGCAATTTGATAAGTTAAAGGAATGCCTTTATCGGTACGCAGAGTTTCAGCTAACCCAAGCCGGTGTCGCCATTGCTGCCTGGTTAACTGTGGCCGTTTTTTACCATTTCCTTGCTGATCAAACGAAGCTCCAACGCCTTTAATGGAATACAATAAACTGCGTAAGTCATCAAAATACACTTGAATGCTTTCAAGCTGAACATCAACATATTGCCAATCATCCATTGCCATTTTTGAGGATAAAAAAGTGGCTTTTAAACTCTCAACAGAATGAAATTGGTTTACATGAAAACCGAGAGTATCTAATTCTGCTAGGCTGCCATCGGCAACGATACTCAAAAAGCATTCACCGCCAGGGCGTAAAACACGATGAAACTCCATAAAAGCGTTTGGTAATTGCTGACACCACTGTAATGCTAAATTTGAATATAGCGTATCTACAGAACCACTTTGCAACCCTAAAGCTTGCGCATCACTGCACAAAGGCAAATAATTTGTAAATTGTTGGGTTAACTCAGTGAGCATGCCATGGGCAATATCGACCGCAATAACCTGACTAACGTGAGAGAATGCACCAAAATCAGTACCAGGTCCTGCGCCGACATCCAGTAACGTGCCGTATAGATCCGCTTTTTGGAACAACTTTTGCGCGCTTAAACGCTGCAATACATCATGTTGTTTGTATTGGCTTGCTGCGCTTGAAAACTTATTGGCCAGTGGATTATCTAACGTCATGAGGTTGCTCATTGATCCAAATTGATGTCGTTACAATGTCTGTAAAGGTACTGATGTGTTTGTGTCTGCATCATTGTGATTCATCAGCGATGCGAGTGCAGCAACCAAGGCGCGAATATCGTCAGCCTGGTGCTGAGCATTGAGGGTGATCCGTAATCGCGCTTGCCCCTTAGGCACAGTAGGCGAACGTATTGCCCCCACCAAGAAACCTTGCTGAGTTAACTGTTTTGCAATGGCAATCACACGTTGATTATCACCAACCATAATCGGTTGTATAGCGGTTAACGATTCAGTTAACGGTAATTGATGTTGTAAAGCGACCTGTCTAAACAGCGCGATATTGGCCAACAGTTGGGTTAACAATTGCGGATGCGAATATTGCCAATTAATCGCCGCTAATGCTAAATGAGAATTAGCAGGAGATAACGCCGTTGAGTAGATATATTCCCGCGTTGTCGCCACCAGATAATCAATGACATCTTGAGAGGCTAAAATTGCCGCCCCCTGGCAACCTAATGCTTTGCCAAAGGTGACCACTTGAATATCGACTTTGTCTGCATTAACCCAGTCATTCGGTAACACACCAAAGCCGTGAGCATCATCAACAATCAACCAGCAATGATGCTCGCGGCACAAATGCGAAAGTTCAGTGATTGGCGCGATATCACCGTCCATGCTAAATACACTTTCAGTCACCACTGCGCAGCCTGGATTGCGCTCAATCGCCCGCGCTGCGCTACTGAGATCATTATGTAAAAAACGGCTAATTTTACATTGGCTGTCTTTCAAACCATCAATCACAGATGCATGCACTAATTTGTCTGCAATCACAGTGTCATCAGCATTAAAGAGTGTTTTCATCAAGGCGCTATTGGCGCTAAAACCTGAGCTAAACAGTATACACGCCTGGTGCCCCGTTAGCTCACATAAGCGTTGTTCAAGCTGTTGATGGGCAACACTGTAACCACTGACTAACGGCGATGCCCTACTGCCGACACCGTATTGTTGTGCCCCTTGATAAAGAGCCTGAGCTAATGCGGGTTCTTGAGATAAGCCAAGGTAATCATTATGGCTAAAATCAATAATCTTGGTTTGCGAAACAAGCCCGTTAACTCGCCTTTGACGTAAAAGACCCGTCGTGTGTAATTGCGCAAGCGTATTATTGATCCGCTGAGCAAGTGGATGGTTATCCTTTACTGACAGGTCTGATTTTTCCATGGCTAATTACAGTGCTGCGGCATCATAAAATTGTTTGGTAGACTTATCTTGCTTAGCACTGGCTTTAGCAAGTAATGCACTGTCTGATTCAATATTAGCTTGTGGTCCCTGCTCCGGGTGTAAACCCAAACGACGGAAAAGACTCATGTCATCGTTTTCTTCTGGGTTTGGCGTAGTCAGTAACTTACAGCCGTAGAAAATCGAATTAGCACCAGCAAAGAAACACATCGATTGCAGCTCATCGCTCATGTTTTCACGCCCTGCAGATAAACGCACCCGCGACTTGGGCATTAAAATACGCGCTACGGCAATGGTACGCACAAATTCAAGCGGATCAAGATCATCTAATTTTTCAAACGGTGTGCCCGCAACTTTCACTAACATATTGATGGGCACTGAATCTGGGTGTTGTTCTAAATTTGCCAATTGTTGCAGTAAACCTGCGCGATCAGTGGCTTTTTCGCCCATACCAACAATCCCGCCCGAACAGACTTTCATGCCAGATGCACGTACGTTTGTTAGCGTGTCTAAACGGCTTTGATAAGTTCGCGTGGTAATCACATCACCGTAATATTCAGGCGACGTGTCAAGGTTGTGGTTGTAGTAATCTAAACCCGCATCGGCCAATTTTTCGGCCTGTTCAGGCGACAACATGCCTAATGTCATACAAGTTTCCATGCCTAAGGCACGCACATCTTTTACCATTTGGGTTAAATATGGCATGTCTTTGTCACGAGGGTTACGCCAAGCGGCACCCATGCAAAAACGTGATGCGCCTGCGGCTTTAGCACTTTTAGCTTCAGTGAGTACTTTTTCAATTTCAAGTAAGCGTTCTTTCTCAAGACCTGTGTCGTAACGCGCGCTTTGCGGACAGTATTTACAATCCTCAGGGCATGCACCGGTCTTAATCGACAATAGACGACTGATCTGTACTTCGTTAGGGTCAAACGTTTCACGATGAATACTGTGCGCTCTAAACAATAAATCATTCATAGGCAATGCAAACAATGCTTCAATTTCAGCTTTTTGCCAATCGTGACGAACTTCAGCTAACGACATGGATCAATCCTTTATTTTGATTTTATGTTGGCTAGGATACCCTGAGCCCGTAAACTGTCAACGCAGCGACTACTTCGCACTTTACAAGCGGTTAAAAAAAGAGCACCTATAATTATGGCACTTTCCAACACAAATACCACTATCGATTATACTTTTGATCAACAACATATTTGGCATCCCTATACCTCTATGACCCAGTATCTGCCTGTGTATGGTGTGGTTTCTGCTCAAGGTTGCGAGTTGACGTTAGACAGTGGCAAAGTGTTAATTGATGGTACCAGTTCATGGTGGTCATGTGTGCATGGTTATAGTCATCCGACCATCTTAGCAGCCATGCAGCAACAGCTTTTAAGTCTCAGTCATGTCATGTTTGGTGGCATTACCCACCAGCCAGCTATTGAGGTTTCAAAACGCCTAGTACACATGACCAGTGCCAATTTAACCAAAGTGTTTTTGGCCGACTCTGGCTCTATTGCGGTTGAAGTGGCCCTAAAAATGGCGCTGCAATATTGGCAAGGGCGCGAGAAGCCGCAAAAACAACGCATTATGACGGTTAAAAGTGGTTATCACGGCGACACTTTTGCCGCCATGAGCGTGTGCGACCCAGACGGCGGCATGCACACGATGTTTGGCAATAATGTCACTAAACAGGTGTTTATCCCCGCGCCAACATCGAAATTTAATGAACGGCTAAATCAAACCGATATCGATGCTTTAGAGAATGCATTTAGCCATTACCATCAAGATATTGCTGCAGTGATCATAGAGCCGATCATGCAAGGTGCGGGCGCAATGCGTTTTTACTCGCCGGCTTATTTAAGCAAACTTCGCCAACTGTGCGACCAATATCATGTACTGCTGATTTTAGATGAAATAGCCACAGGGTTTGGCCGTACAGGTAAATGTTTTGCTTATGAACATGCCAACATTGAAGCGGATATTTTATGTGTGGGTAAAGCACTTACCGGTGGTTATATCAGTTTAGCGGCAACGCTTTGCAGTGACGAAGTCGCCAACGGCATTAGTGACTCGCCAGCAGGCGTGTTTATGCACGGCCCAACATTTATGGGCAATCCATTAGCCTGCGCCGCAGCTACTGCCAGTTTAGATTTATTGCTTAAAGGCGACTGGCAACAACAAGTCAGCGCCATTGAAGCTCAGCTTAAACAAGAGCTCGCCAGTGCCACTGATTTAGCCCAAGTACAAGATGTACGCGTGTTGGGCGCCGTTGGGGTGATAGAAATGATAAGCAGTGTCAATACCGCGCAATTACAACAAGCATTTGTCGATCTTGGGGTTTGGGTAAGACCTTTTAATAAATACATTTATATTATGCCGCCTTACACGATTAGTGCTGCGCAATTAACGCAACTCACCTCAGCAATGGTAAGCGTTGCAGCCAGTATTGAAGATAGTGGTAGTAAGCAGAAATTTATTAGTCATGGCTAGCCAATACTTGCTGGGCATAGGATATGATCGCGTCAGAGACTTCTTTATAAATTCCCTTGAGTAAAATACAATGGTGCCAATACAGTGTCTCTTCAATGACTTTATCTGGCAGGATCTGCACTAATTCTCCACTGGCTAGCTCATTGTTAACTTGTAATTGTGGCGCTAAACAATAAGCAGCGCCGTGTTTAGCCATATTAATGAAGGCTTCTGATGAGCGAACGGCGTGTAGTGGGTATTGGCCTTCTTCTAAACCAAAGTGTTGCTCAATAAAACGGGTGTGCATATTGTCTTTGTGATCAAAGGCTATCCCTGGTGCTCGCATTAACGTTTGCGCATTTATCCCATCACAAAAATAGCGTTCAACAAACTCTGGCGTCGCAACAACAATATAATTAATCTTGCCTAATCGCGTTAACTGGCACCCTTTTATCGCCACATCTTGTACAGCTATCGCTCCAAATGATTGGCCATCTTTGAGTCGTTCAAGGGCAGGGGCTGATCATACTCGATCGCTTTTCATACATCCTTTTTAAAAACAAAGAGATAAAAAATAGCTTGATTGATCACGCCTGTGTGATCAAATAGCGCTCTTTTTCTTTGTCTTTATACATAATATGCTTAAACATCTCGATAAGATTACTGATTGCCGTTCCCATATAAATCAAGAACATGATGTCATTGATATCTGCTTCCTCGTCCTGAGCGCAGTGATATCAGGTGCGCAAAGTTGGGCCGATTGCCACGAGTTCGGGACATTAAAACTCATGTGGCTGCGTAAATATTGCCCCTTCGCTAATGGTATTCCCAGCCAGCAGAGCATTGGTCGCATCTTCAGAGGAGTGTCAAAGCAATCCTTGCTAGATGCCTTGCTGAGTTGGGTCAACGAGCATCGGCTTGCTTCTATTACGATTGATTGGAAAGTGCTTAAAGGTGCCAAAGCATCAGCCTCAAGCGCAGCATTACATATGGTCACTGCATATGATACCGGCTCTGGTTTAGTCTTCAGCGCTAAATCAGGTGCGAGCAAAAAGAGTGAACTCAAACTCGTTCAAGAATTGCTGACGTGTCTTGATTTGAAGTCTGAGTTACTGACATTTGATGCGCTGCATTGTCAGACACAAACACTTAATTATATTGTCAAAGAAGGTGGGCATTGTATTTTGCAAGTCAAAGGTAATCAGCCCAAGCTGTACGAGGCAGTACAGGCACAATTTGCTGATTACATTACAAATACTCCAGATGCCGAATGCTTTACGCAAGATGATAAAGGCCATGGTCGAGTTGAAAAACGGATAACGTTTCAGTGTCCATTGAATTTAGCCGCTGAGATAAAAATGAAATTGTCTCAATTAAAAACATTAATCGCAGTAGAGCGTCATCGAAAAGTGGGTAACAAAACCAGTATAGATACGCATTTTTATGTCAGTAGTACAATGCTGACATCAGAAGCCTTTGGTACAGCGATTAGGGCTCACTGGCAAACGGAAAACAATCAGCATTGGCTTTTAGATACACTATTTCAAGAAGATAAGCAGAAGATGTATGATGAAGATGGTGCCAGTATTCTGACTATTTTAAGGCGTTGGGCATTAAATCTAGTGAAGCTACATCCTGCTAAAACAAGCCAGAATCAGAAATTCAATAGGGCTTGTTGGAGTGATGATTTCAGGGAAGAGATTATTTTTGGCGCTGGTCAAAAAGTGTAATCAGCCCCTGGTTCAAGGGTGCGTTCCTCATCTTTAATCAATAAATTGACTTCTAATAGATGCTTTTTAATTAAAGGGGCAATCGCCGGAATAAGCCAGGTCGCTAGAGAATCGGCATTGGTGGCAATATGCAATGTTAACGGGGTTAATGGCTCATTAGGCATCACACTTGGCAGTAATTCTGCCTCTAGCTGCACGACTTGGTAATAATGCCTTAAAAGTTACTGACCTAACGCCGTAGCGCGGATTGGATGACTTCTTATCACAACAGATTGAGCCAGCTGCTGTTCTAATTGTTTAATCCTTTGAGACACCGCAGATTGCGACAAACATAATACATTGGCAGCTCGTTCAAAGCTTTGCTCTTTAATCACACAACTCAATGCTTGCAGTAATTTGTAATCGAGTTTACTCATGCGCAATCACCTTTTGGTTTAATACTGTCATCTTAGCGGATCGATTTGCCACCATCATTAATTTAACTTATACATAAACAATGAGTACTTTAGTGGCTTATTAACAAGCAAATTTGTCATAAGGACACTCATAGTTACCTCAGTATTACTGCAAGGTTTAATTCTCGGCGCTGGGATGATCATTCCTATTGGCGCGCAGAACTCCTATTTGCTCAGCTAGGGGATTAAGCGTAATCATCACATTTTAGCGGCAACCATTTGCATGTTTTGTGATGTCATTTTGATTGGCCTCGGGATTTTTGGCGGCGGTAAGCTCATCGCCAGTTGCGAATGGTTGATGTTAATTATCGGTTGGGGTGGGATCAGTTTTTTGATTGTTTATGCCGCAATTTCTTTGCGTAACGTATGGCGAAATCAACATCAAGTTACAACCCATGAAGCTGCAGCCAATAGCCGTAAACACATTATTGGCACCACACTGGCAGTGACGTTACTCAACCCTCATGTTTACCTAGATACCGTGATGATTTTAGGCTGTGTGGGCGGCATGTTTGAGGGCAATGAACGATGGGCATTTGCCATAGGCACTGTATTGGTATCAGTGTTGTGGTTTTACAGCCTCGCGTTTGGAGCCGCCAAACTGGTCCCCTGGCTAGGTAAACCGAAAATACAACGTGTAATTGATGCCTTGGTTGGCGCTATTATGTTATTTATTGCTTATTCGGTATTTAACACCTTACTCAGTAATGGTGCAGTAATGTCATAATCGCTTGAATTCACATTAGCAAACAAACACCTAAACAACACTGTTTAAGCATTAAGCCTGCATTGCAACAAATCCTGGTATTTGCGCAATGCGGGTTAACCAACCTCTGATGTGCGGATATTCTACTAAATCAAAACCACCTTGATGTGCCACATGGGTATAAGCATAAAGCGCAATATCCGCTAAGGTAAATTGCTCACCGCATAAGAATGGCTGCTGTAAAAGTGTAGACTCCATAACACTGAGCGCTTTATAACCTTTGGCATGTAAAGAGTGATACTCGGCTAAACGGTCATCTGGTAAGCCTAAATACAGTTGAAGATAACGGGCAACGGCAATATAAGGTTCATGACTATATTGCTCGAAGAACATCCACTGATACATTTGGGCTTTGCTAAATTCATCAGTTGGGATAAGTGGTGAGCCCGCCGCCAAATAGCCTATAATCGCGTTTGATTCAGACAATACTCGTCCATCGTTAAGTTCAATTAGCGGTATTTTACCTGCTGGGTTTTTAGCTAAATAAGCGTTGGTTTGTGTATCACCATTAGCAATACTCATCTCTTGCCATTGATGCTCAATATTGAGCATATGTAACACCAGTTGCACTTTGTAGCAGTTGCCAGAGACGCTATCGCCGTATGCTGTGATCATGTACACCTCAGATTATTTTTTAACTAAGCTGGAAATTAAGGCGCGTAACGCCGCTGGTTTAACCATTTTTGCCATGTAGTGATAACCGCGTCGTTCAATGTCATCCACTAAATCTTTATTAGTATTGGCGGTAATTAAAATTCCGGGGACATGATCACCATAACGGGAACGAATATCATCCATGGCATCCACGCCATTTTTATCATCATCTAAATGATAATCAGCCAAAATAATATCGGGAGCAACGCCTTTGAGCCCTAGCTTAATTCTCGCATCAGCTAAGTCTGTGGCGCAAATAACCTCGCATTGCCAACGGCTTAATAATGAGTCTAGCCCAGCTAAAATAGTATCTTCATTATCAATACATAATACTTTAATACCTGCGAGTGGCTGCATTAATGACGGCATAGGTTTTGTTACCACCTGACTGATTGTTTGCCCTAACGGAACAATAATGGAAAACATTGACCCGACACCCAACGCTGAGCGCACTTGGATTGGATGGTCGAGCACTTTACTGATCCTGTCTGCAATCGCTAAGCCTAACCCTAAGCCACTCACGTTACGACTACTTGGATGGTTTAAGCGTTTAAACTCTTTAAAAATTTCTTGAGTATCGTATTCATCAATACCACACCCAGTATCCAGCACTTGAATTTCAACGTATTCACCTCGATGACGGCAGCCTAATAACACTCTGCCGCCTCGGGCGTAACGGTAAGCATTGGTTAAGAAATTTTGCAAAATACGCCGTAATAATGATGGGTCTGAATTAACCGTAGCCGAGCAAGGCACCATCGAAAATGAAATTTGGTTATCGCCCGCCATCGCATCAAATTCGACCGATAAACCGTTAATGATTTCGGACACGGCAAAATCACGACGATTGACATCAACCATGCCAGAATCAAGCTTAGAAATATCGAGTAAGTCCGTAAGCAATTCGCCAGCGGTTTTTAACGAGCTGTTGACATGGGTTAAGGTCGTGCGAGCCTCAAGGTCTAAATTAGGGTATTGCGATAATGACGCAGTAAACAACCTAGCGGCATTGAGCGGCTGCATTAAATCGTGGCCTACCGCAGCTAAGAACCTTGTTTTAGACGCATTTGCAAGCTCCTCTTGCGCCTTAGCCTCTAGTAACTCACTGTTGAGCATCGCCAGCTCATAAGTACGCTCTTTGACTCGACTCTCCAGAGTTTCATTCGCTTCAAGCAGTGCTTTTTCTTGTAAGCGATATTGGGTAATGTCGGTAAAGGTCATCACAAAGCCACCATCGGGCATTGGGTTACCTTGAATTTTAATGACTTTACCGTCTTTACGCTCACGCTCAGAGGTATGCGGCGTACCATTACGCATATGCTGCACTCTTACCGCAACTTGGGTTTCCATATCTCCTTTACCACAAAAACCACGCGATGCATTAAAACGTACTACATCGGCAATCGGCATACCTTGTTGTAAAAAGCCTTCAGGATATTGATATAAATCGGCATAACGATAATTCCATGCCATCAGATTAAGGTCTTTATCAACAACGCTCATCCCTTCGTATGCGTGTTCAATTGCCCCGCGGAGCATGTCCTGACTTAAAATGATTTTAGATGACGCTTCATCGACCAAACTAAACACTTCATCGAGGGCTAAATCGCGACCTTGTAATACAGAATCCATCACTAATGACGCACTCGAGGCACCGAGCACCCCCGATAACATATGTTCGGTATGAGCAATTAATTCTTCTGGGGCCGCTTTATACCAACTGTCACTTTTAACCGCGTCGGGTGAAAAGCGACTAAAGCTTTCATAGGCACGGGTTGGGCTCACAAAGCGGCTGGCTAAAATTAATAAATCTTGTTGCGATATAGGACCCTGGCGCTTATTCGCATCTTTTTTTAACGCCCAGGGCTTAACAAAATTACTCGCTTGAATGCGCTCGGCAACCCCCGCCCTAAACCAAATAGACCCTAATACGTAGCACGCCACGTTAGCCAGTAGCGCAATCAATGTATCGCTAACATTAGGGGTAATAGCATTGAGTAAATCAAACTCTCCGCCAATTAATCGCGCTTGACCCGCACCTTGCAACAAAATGAAACACCACAAACTAAAACCAACCGCGAGGCCTAAATACACGCCAGCACGATTACCATGTTTCCAGTAAAGTCCACCCACCAGTGCCGGTGCTAATTGCGAAAATGCGCCAAATGACAACATGCCTAAATGTGATAACGAATCGCTGTCTGCCAAGGTTAAATAACTTAAATAACCAAAGCCTAAAATCACTACAATTGCTAAACGCCGAACGTTTAATAGCAATTGCGAAAACTGGCTAAAATTTTTCTCTCTGATCTGCCCTGTGCGCAACAAAAACGGCACGAGCCATTCGTTACTCACCATCACACTGATGGTGACCACCGCAACAATCACCATACCCGTCGCTGCGGATAAGGTGCCAAGTAATGCAATAACGGCTAAAAAGGGTTGGTCTAGTGCCAATGGTAGGTTGATTACATAGGTATCAGCCGCGACAGAATCGCCTAATAACACTTTGCCAGCCAACGCTAAAGGCGCAACAAACATACCAAACAAAGCTAAATATATGGGGAATATCCAACGTGATTTTTTTAAAATATGTTCGCCGCCGCACTCAACGACCATCACGTGAAACTGTCTTGGCATACATAAAAATGCCGCCATACCGACAAATAGTTCAGGTAAAAATGACTCAAGCCGCAAGTGGCTATTTTCTATTAATCCTTTCTCAGAGGCTTGTTGCCAAATATCGCCAAACCCATCAAAAAAACCAAAACTGATCACGGCGCCAACAATGATAAAAGCGGCTAATTTGACTAACGACTCAAACGCAATAGCCACCATCATGCCGGGATTATGTTCTGTCGCATCTAATTTTCGAGTGCCAAATAAAATAGCAAACACGGCAAGGATCATGGTGATTAGCAGCGGCACTGCAACGGGGCTTAATGGGTTGTCATCGGGCTGGAATAAATTAAGACTAAAGACCATCGCTTTAAGCTGCAACGCGATATACGGCATGATGCCAAAGAGTGCAATAAGGGTCACAATCGCGGCTAACAACTGTGACTTACCATAACGGGCGGCAATAAAATCGGCCACCGAGGTGATATTTTGTGCTTTAGACACCACCACCATTTTGCGCAACATGCCAAAGCCAAGCGTAAACACTAAAATGGGACCCACAAAAATGGGTAAAAAAGACCATAAATCAGTAGCTGATTGCCCTACCGTGCCTAAAAAACTCCATGATGAGCAATACACAGCAAGACTAAGACCATAAATCCACACTTGAATTTTTTGACTTATTTTACTAAACCAGCGCTCTGCACCCCATGCCAAAATAAACAGCAATGACACATAACACACCGCGATGACGGCTACTATAAGAGTTAAATTCATCAGACGTCCGCTATCATTTTATTTTTATATAATCTCATCTCAGGTGTAGAGACAAGCTGACTTAGTGCTTTTTATCGCTTACAGAATCGCACGCATTGAACACAAAACAACCTAGACAACATAAATTGTGCTCATTTGCTCACAATTTACCGTCACACTTACTCACTTTAACACGTGCAACAGACTAAATATTAAGGATATTTTAAAACTAGACCAAGGTCTAATAGTGTTAGGCGTCGGTTAAAGATGATACTTTAGCCACGCCATTTTTAGAAAGGGAAGCCCCTATGAGCTCTCAGTCTCTTTACAAAGTTCCTAGTGACATTGCAGATAACGCACTGGTTAATAACGATCAATATAAGAAAATGTACCAGGAGTCCATTGTTAATCCAGAAGGTTTTTGGAGAGAACACGGCAAACGTATCGATTGGATTAAACCTTACACCAAAATTAAAAAAACCTCATTTGATGATCATAATTTATCTATCAACTGGTTTTATGACGGTACGCTCAACGCATCAGCTAATTGTTTAGACCGTCATTTAGAGCAGCACGGCGATAAACTGGCGATTATTTGGGAAGGTGATGACGCTAATGAACAGCGTAAAATCACCTATGCAGAATTACATGCTGACGTCTGTAAGTTTGCCAATGCATTACGCAGCCAGGGTGTGAGTAAAGGCGATATTGTCACAATATATATGCCTATGGTGCCAGAAGCCGCAGTAGCAATGCTCGCGTGCGCCCGAATTGGTGCAGTCCACTCTGTAGTGTTTGGTGGATTCTCGCCAGACTCGATTGCGGCAAGAGTGATTGACGGTAAATCTAAAGTACTCATTACCTCAGATGAAGGTGTTCGTGGTGGCCGTAAAATTCCGTTAAAACGCAGTGTTGATGAAGCGATTGCCAACCCTGACGTCACTTCTGTTGAGAAAGTGATTGTACTCAAACGCACCGGTGGTGATATTGATTGGGTTGAAGGTCGTGATGTATGGTGGCACTCATTAATGGAAGTAGCCTCAGAGCATTGCCAACCCGTTGAAATGAAAGCTGAAGATCCACTATTTTTACTCTATACCTCAGGTTCAACCGGTAACCCTAAAGGTGTGCTACACACCACTGGCGGTTACATGGTTTATGCCTCTATGACACACGAATATGTGTTTGACTACAAAGCCGATGAAGTTTACTGGTGTACTGCCGATGTCGGTTGGATTACCGGTCACTCGTATATGGTGTATGGCCCTTTTGCTAACGCCGCGACAGTATTAATTCATGAAGGTGTGCCAAATCATCCAACGCCTGCACGTCTTGGCGAAATGATTGACCGTCATAATGTCAATATTCTTTATACCGCACCAACATTAATCCGTGCATTAATGGCTGAAGGCAAAGAGCAATTTAGCAACTACAAAGGTGACTCATTACGTATTATGGGCTCAGTGGGCGAACCGATTAACCCAGAAGCGTGGCGCTGGTACCATGAGGTGATCGGTCATGAAAACTGCCCGATTGTCGATACTTGGTGGCAAACAGAAACCGGCGGTATTTTAATTAGTCCGCTACCTGGCGCAACGGATACTAAACCTGGTTCTGCTACCCGTCCATTTTTTGGCGTACAACCTGCATTAGTCGACAACATGGGCAATATCGTTGAAGGCGCTACAGAAGGTAACCTGGTTATTCTTGACTCTTGGCCGGGTCAAATGCGTACCGTATACGGCGACCATGACAGATTTGCTCTCACCTACTTTAAAACGTTCCGTGGTATGTACTTTACCGGTGATGGCGCGCGTCGCGACGAAGATGGTTACTACTGGATAACTGGCCGTGTCGATGACGTAATTAACGTTTCTGGCCACCGCCTAGGTACTGCAGAAGTTGAAAGCGCACTTGTGTCGCATGAGCTCGTTGCAGAAGCTGCCGTTGTGGGTTATCCACATGACATTAAAGGCCAAGGCATTTATGCCTACGTCACCTTAACACGCGACGTTGAGCCAACTGAAGAGTTACGCCAAGAATTACGCCAATGGGTGCGAAAAGAAATTGGTGCCCTAGCGACCCCAGATCTTATTCAATGGGCGAGCGGATTACCTAAAACACGCTCAGGTAAAATCATGCGTCGTTTTTTACGTAAAATTGCGGCAAACGAAGTGACTAACTTAGGGGACTCTTCAACACTGGCTGATCCAGCGGTAATTGATACCTTAATTGAAAGCCGTTTAAACAAAACAGAATAATGCCACACTATCAATCTATCCACCCATGAGAAATCCTGACCAATTTCTCTTTTTGGCCCCTCCCAGAGGGGCCTTTTTTTGTTCTTTATATTTCGGCATTCACAGACAGCATTGCAATAGATTGAATTAAGTTAGCAATATTGAGTCATCACAATGACACATAACCTCATACAACACTTGATACAACAGCAAATATAAGATCGGTGTAAAGTGATATCGATTAAACAATTAATGCGATAAACCACAATGGCCTTTATCCACTATATGAATATGCTACTCTGTTGCAAAATATGATGATGTATAGATAAATATTACCACCAACGACCTCAAATATGATGATTAACCTTCGCGATTACCAACAACAGGCTGTAGATGCCGCTGTGGCGCATTTTAAACAAAGCCCACTATCTGCGGTATTAGTTTTACCTACAGGAGCAGGTAAGAGCATTGTGATTGCTGAATTGGCAAGGATCGCTAATGGTAATGTATTAGTACTCACCCATGTAAAAGAGTTAGTGGCTCAAAATGCGGAAAAAGTAGGGTTACTGACTCAAGAAGCCAATATTTATTCTGCGGGGCTCAAACAAAAAAAAGCCAATGGCAAAACAGTTGTGGCCAGTGTTCAATCAGCTTCACGCGCGCTCAATAAATTTGATCAGGCATTTTCATTGATCATTATCGATGAATGTCATCGCGTGAGTACAGAGTCGACGAGCCAATATCAACAGTTGTTAACTCATTTACGCACTAAGAACCCACAAATAAAACTATTAGGACTGACCGCGACGCCTTATCGGCTTGGATTGGGCTGGATATATCGACACCATTATCACGGTAAAGTCGGTAACACTGATAAGCCAGTATTCGAGAAGTGCATTTTTGAGCTGCCTATGCGGCCATTAATCAAAAAAGGTTATTTAACTCAACCCACGATTTTTGATGGACTCAGTGCACAATACGACTTCAGTAATTTAGCACCGGTTGAAACCAATGAATATTCGGCGACAGAAGTTGATAACCTACTGCACCATCAAGGCCGTGCGACGACAGCCATTATTAAGCAAGTTAGACAATTAGCACAACATCGCCAAGGCGTACTTATTTTTGCTGCCACAGTGCGCCATGCTGATGAGATAATGGCGTTAATGGATGATGATGCGGCATTGATCACGGCAAAAACGCCACACTCTGATCGTGATGACATCATAGAACGCTTCAAAGCCAAAAAGCTCAAATTCATCGTTAATGTTGCCGTGTTAACCACAGGGTTTGACGCGCCGCATGTCGATTTAATTGCCATATTACGTCCAACGGCGTCTGTGAGTTTGTTTCAACAAATGATTGGCCGTGGGCTCAGGCTTGCAGATAATAAAGCCGACTGCTTAGTGATTGATTACGCGGCAAACGGCTATGATTTATTTTATCCAGAAGTAGGTCAAGCTAAACCAAACAGCAAGTCAGTCCCTGTACAAGTCCACTGCCCTATTTGCCAATTTGCCAATACATTTTGGGGGTTAGTTGACGCTGATGGCGATATCATTGAACACTTTGGCCGACGCTGCCAAGGATTGATCGATGACACCAAACAGTGCGATTTTCATTTCCGCTCAAAATCGTGCCCTGACTGCGGCGCTGAAAATGACATTGCTGCGCGTATTTGCCAAACTTGTCAGTCGACCTTAATTGACCCAGATAAACGCCTTAAACAAGTACTTAATGCCCAGCATCATCACTTATTTAAATGCCAAGAGATGTTATTACTTTGCCAAGACGAAAAGCTCATCATTCAATACATCGACATTGAAGGTAACGATTTCAAACAGACATTCCAATTTTCTACCCCCGCTCAACGTCGAGCATTTTATGCCGTGTTTGTATTGAGCCACACTCGCACACCCGGTTTACTTCATCCTAAATATAACCAAGCTAACGATGTGTTGGCCGATAAAGAGCGGTTTAGAAAACCCGATTTATTACTATTAAAGAAAAATAAATATCGCTGGGATTTAGTTGATTCATTTTTTGATTATCAAGGCAAATATAAAATCGATATGAGTTAAAACAAAATTAATCGCGTTGAGTTATGAAAAAAAAAGCTCATATGGTATAAATTGTCCATATCATTAAACAGGAGTCACCATGTTTGTAGTTATTTTTGGCCGTCCAGGTTGCCCATATTGTGTTCGTGCTGTTGAACTGTCTGAAAAATTAGCAGCTCAAAGTGAAGATTTTAAATTTAAGTATGTTGATATTCATGCTGAAGGGATCACAAAGGCAGACCTTTCTAAAAGTGTCGGTAAGACAGTAGAAACTGTGCCACAAATCTTTATTGATGAGCTGCCAATTGGTGGTTGCACAGAATTTGAAGCCTATGTTCGTCAAAACAATTTATTAAAGTAAACTGCTCAATTTGATGCTCATAAAAAAGGCAACCTGATGGTTGCCTTTTGTTTTATTACCACCTCTACAATACGTATTTAGCGGAAAAAATCACACGATTTAAGTCACCTTCAAACCCATTTTCAAGCTCGTTCAGTGCATGCATAAATTCCACACCAAAAGTTAATGGTTTTGATGGAGAGTACAATAAATTGACGTAAGCTGAATAGGCAGATTTATTCACAGCCTCTCCAGTCAGCGCGACATCATTATCGGCCGTAAAACCAGAGAAGGTCACACTAGAACGCCATTGCTCAGTCCACCAGTGGCGGTACGACACAAAACCACCAAACGACTTAATCGCTTGAATATCGCCATCAGCATCAATTACGCCTGCGTTGGCATAGTTCAAAGCCATATAACGCCCAAGCCCTTCACCATATGTCGCCGTAAATTTAAAGTCATCTTTGCCTACAGGGATAACCCCTGCAAAACTGGCACCGTAACCTAGCTCAGAGGTGTCATAAGTTGTGCCGCCAATCACTTGCTCTACATTGAGTTGTCGCACGATGGCTGACGCAGAAAATGATGACCCATTAGCCGTGCTAAAATTATAACGGCCTATAAAATCAGGCACCACACCACTACCACTGGTTATCCGAGCGCCGCCACCAAAAGGGGTAACCGTGGTTTCAGGATTTTCTATCGCAAATTGCCAATTACCTGTGCTGTAACGAATTTGCGACTGCCTAACAAAGGGTGTCCCCTCCGGTGCTCCCACAAAATCTAAATTCTCAGGCAATGCCCCCGGATTTTGAAACGTCGTCCACGTTTGGCCGATGGTCCATTCATCATAGCTTACAAACGCATGGCGGATACGAGGTGAATAACTATTAGACACACGCTCATTACCATCGGCATGAGTCATAAAATCCAGCTCAATAAATCCGGTTAATTTATGACCGTCTACATCGGTTACTGTTTTAAAATTAAAACGAGATTCTCGCGCCTGAAAGTCAACGACTTCCTTCCCATTGCCTTCTGTACCGTATATCGTCCCTGGCACATAAAACTGACGAGAAAGTGCGCCAGAATCTGGTGCGCCATTGCCATAATCACTAAACATAACATCGGCTTTAATATACCCACCAAATGTCATATCTGTTGCAGCTTGAGCTCCCCCACTCATCGCCAATATCGCACCTGCAATACATAAACTTAATGTTGCTTGTTTCATTACGTTCTCCCTTTTAGTTTTATTCTAATCCTATGCAATATCGGTCAATTAACATTCAAGTAACATTAGCAATAGGTCTATGAGACAAAAGTAGACAAGCGAAAGCTAATGCTTGGTTTGTACATTGCATTTGAACATTGCAGGTAAGCAGTAATGGATAAACTGAGGTAAGTAATGAGGAATAAATCAAAAAATGGTGGGTCGTGAAGGATTCGAGATTTCGACCAATGGGTTAAAAGCCAACTGCCGTCGTTGATTTAAACCAAAGTGACTGAGCTAACGACCCATCTTGGTTTCATAAGCTTCATTACCTACAGGAGCAAAAGCAAACTGCCTATATTTCAAGACCGACTGAGCTATCAACTCATCTTGGTTTTGCAGTCATCAATGCAAAGTTGAATCATATACCTGATAAAAATCTAATAGGAGATGAGTAAACTGAATATAGAATTAATGAGTTTTGAACTATCAAGTAGATATTGAAGAGGAGAAATCAAGAAGTGTTGGGTCGTGAAGGATTCGAACCTTCGACCAATGGGTTAAAAGCCAACTGCAGTCGTTGATTTAAACCAAAGTGACTGAGCTAACGACCCATCTTGGTTTTGCAGTCATCAATGCAAAGTTGAATCATATACCAGATAAAAATCTAATAGGAGATGAGTAAACTGAATATAGAATTAATTACTTTTAAGCTATCACGTAGAGATTGAAGAGGAGAAATCAAGAAGTGTTGGGTCGTGAAGGATTCGAACCTTCGACCAATGGGTTAAAAGCCAACTGCAGTCGTTGATTTAAACCAAAGTGACTGAGCTAACGACCCATCTTGGTTTTGCAGTCATCAATGCAAAGTTGAATCATATACCAGATAAAAATCTAATAGGAGATGAGTAAACTGAATATAGAATTAATTACTTTTAAGCTATCACGTAGAGATTGAAGAGGAGAAATCAAGAAGTGGTGGGTCGTGAAGGATTCGAACCTTCGACCAATGGATTAAAAGCCAACTGCAGTCGTTGATTTAAACCACAGTGACTGAGCTAACGATCCATCTTGGTTTTGCAGTCATCAATGCAAAGTTGAATCATATACCTGACAAAAATCTAATAGAAGATGAGTAAACTGAATATAGAATTAATGAGTTTGGAACTATCAAGTAGATATTGAAGAGGAAAAATCAAGAAGTGGTGGGTCGTGAAGGATTCGAACCTTCGACCAATTGGTTAAAAGCCAACTGCTCTACCGACTGAGCTAACGACCCATCTGGTAAATCTGATATAACGTTTAAATTCTTTAACCACGATTTAAAAAGTGGTGGGTCGTGAAGGATTCGAACCTTCGACCAATTGGTTAAAAGCCAACTGCTCTACCGACTGAGCTAACGACCCATCTTGGTTTTATAAGCTTTATCGCTTACTGGAGCAAAAGCCAACTGTCTATGTTTCAAGACCGACTGAGCTAACGACCCATCTAGGTTTTATAAGCTTTATCGCCTACTGGAACAAAAGCCAACTGTCTATGTTTCAAGACCCACTGAGCTAACGACCCATCTGGCAAATCTGATATAACATCTAGATTCTTTAGCCACGATTTAGAAAGTGGTGGGTCGTGAAGGATTCGAACCTTCGACCAATTGGTTAAAAGCCAACTGCTCTACCGACTGAGCTAACGACCCATCTTGGTTTTATAAGCTTTATCGCTTACTGGAACAAAAGCCAACTGTCTATGTTTCAAGACCGACTGAGCTAACGACCCATCTAGTATAACGCTTAAATTCTTTAACCACGATTTAGAAAGTGGTGGGTCGTGAAGGATTCGAACCTTCGACCAATTGGTTAAAAGCCAACTGCTCTACCGACTGAGCTAACGACCCATCTTGGTTTTATAAGCTTTATCGCCTACTGGAACAAAAGCCAACTGTCTATGTTTCAAGACCCGCTGAGCTAACGACCCATCTGGTAAATCTGATATAACATCTAAATTCTTCAGCCACGATTTAGAAAGTGGTGGGTCGTGAAGGATTCGAACCTTCGACCAATTGGTTAAAAGCCAACTGCTCTACCGACTGAGCTAACGACCCATCTTGGTTTTATAAGCTTTATCGCTTACTGGAGCAAAAGCCAACTGTCTATGTTTCAAGACCCACTGAGCTAACGACCCATCTAATAAAACATTTAAATTCTTTAACCACGATTTAAAAAGTGGTGGGTCGTGAAGGATTCGAACCTTCGACCAATTGGTTAAAAGCCAACTGCTCTACCGACTGAGCTAACGACCCATCTTGGTTTTATAAGCTTTATCGCTTACTGGAGCAAAAGCCAACTGTCTATGTTTCAAGACCCACTGAGCTAACGACCCATCTTAATTTTATAAGCTTTATCGCTTACTGGAGCAAAAGCCAACTGTCTATGTTTCAAGACCGACTGAGCTAACGACCCATCTTGGTTTTATAAGCTTTATCGCTTACTGGAACAAAAGCCAACTGTCTATGTTTCAAGACCGACTGAACTAACGACCCATCTTAGTTTATAAACCTTAATCACTTTATTATGCAGTAACTACATAGGAAGATTAATGCTTTTAAACCCCTCAGAAGGCTATGCCGTTCTGAGGGCGCCTATAATACCTTTTTCAATTTCTCATGCAAGCGCAAATTTATAATTTGTTGTTGTTTGCATGAAAAACAGACTAAGAGGCTGTTTTTTGTCTCAATTAGCCTTTCAATGCTGATAATTGCTGTTGAGCAAGGCGTGCAGATGCACTGTCGGCATATTCTTTAAGGACTTTATTATAAAGCGCACGAGCACCGGCTGAGTCATTCTCTTTTTCAGCGATCATGCCTAGTTTGACTAAACTGTCACCACGCTTATTAGAATCAGAGAATTTACTGACAACTGTACTGAATGCTTGCTTAGCCGCGGTGTAGTCACTTTTATTGTATAACAATTGACCTAACCAATAGTTTGCGTTTGCGGCATAACTCGAGTCGGGATATTGTTTAATAAAATCACGAAACGCAGGAATAGCATCATCATATTTACGATCTTTCAAAACGAGGTTCACAGCAGCTTCATAGCTCGCCGTTTCTCCTAGTGTAGAACTGGCTGCTGCAACCGTTGTTGGGTCTGCTTGAGCTTCAGCAGGCGCCGCTGGGGTTGATGACTTAGCAGTAAGATTAGCAATTTCTTCATACAGCTGACGTTGACGCTGTAGCATTTGATTCATTTGATAATTTTGTTGCTCAGTAATGCCTCGTAAATCCAACACTTCATTTTGTAATGCATCCATACGGCGTTGCATTTCAAACTCGCCCTGTTGCTTGGCTTTCATAATACGTTCTAATTTTGCGATTCGATCATCACTTGAACCGCTAGAAGCATCTGAAACAGGTGCAGGGGCAGCAAATGCAGTCGCAGCAGTGAAGAACATTGCCGCAACTAATATGGCTTGTTTCATTTTTTTTACTCCTAAAAAAGGCCAACCGATAACGGTTGGCCTTACATTTTTAACGCTTAGTAAACTAACACACCACGACGGTTTTTACCAAAACCTGTGTCTGTGCGAGTATAATCTAATGGCTTCTCTTCGCCGTAACTTACAATACTCATTTGGTTAGGTTGTACACCCATACCTTGTAAGTATTTGGCAATCGCTTTAGCACGACGTTCGCCTAGTGCGATGTTGTACTCAGGCGTACCACGTTCATCGGCATGACCTTCGATCAATACACGAACACTTGGGTTTTCTACTAAATAGTTACCGTGTGCTTGAAGGATATCAGCGTTTTCGCTTTGAACTTCACTGCGGTCAAAATCAAAGTAAATGATATTTTGACGACGTAGCTCTTGTTCTTTTAAACGTTGCTGTTCAGCTGGGCTTAATACTGCTCCAGCACCACCAGTTTCAATACCACCAGCACCATATTCACTACCAGTACCACTCATAGAACCGTTAGCGTCAGTTTCAGAGTCTGAAGTTGAGCTACAGGCACCCAGTGCCATAAGCGGAACTGCAACCAACATAGCTTTAAACAACTTATTCAGATCCATTTTAAATCCTTATCAATATCTATTTAGAGAAACGGAGACCATGCTGGTGACTTCACCTCGCCCTGGCCGACAGGCAATCTTGCTTTAAATCTGCCGTCTACAGAGACAGCAGCTAATACTTGTTTACCTTCATGGGTTGTACCATAGATAACCATAGTGCCATTTGGAGCAACACTTGGTGATTCATCAAGTTGAGTTGACGAAAGCACCTGCATAAAGCGTGTTGCTAAATCCATTCTAGCAATGTGGAATTTACCATTAGTACGGTTTACAAAAATCATACTACGACCGTCTGGAGTAATTGAACCACCAAGGTTCCATTCGCCTTCAAATGTCATACGAGAGACTTTATTTGTATCTAAACTTACGCGATATAACTGTGGTCTACCGCCACGCTCAGAGGTAAATAACAATGATTTACCATCTGGGAACCAAGAAGGCTCAGTATCGATCGCATAATGGTCGGTAATGCGCTGTGTAGCTTTAGTCGCAATATCGACAACATAAATTTCCGGTTGACCATCTTTTGATAATGTAATGGCTAACTTTTTACCGTCTGGTGAAAATGACGGAGCGCCATTAATACCATTAAAACTACTCACCATAGTACGCGTTTGGCTGTAGATGTCTTGTACAAAAATTTCTGCTTTTCTGTTTTCAAAACTGACATACGCTAAACGACGACCGTCTGGTGACCACGTTGGTGACATTAATGGTTCTGGCGAACGTAACAGCATTTGTTCGTTATAACCATCATAGTCAGCAATCATCAAGTGATATGGTGCTTTTTGACCTTGTTTTACAACAACATATGCTATGCGAGTTAAAAACGCACCGCGAATACCAGTCAGTTTTTCATAGACGATGTCACTAATACGGTGACCATATTGTCTAAACTGGCTAGCACTGATCACTGTCTCACGGCTTTCAAGTAATAACTCACTGTTATTAACTGGGCCTTTACTGATTAAGTTTTGTGCTTTAACTAAGTCAATTAGTTCAAAACTCACAAGGTATTGATCTGCACCATAAGGCTTTACACTACCAACAACAACCGCTTCAGCGTCAACGTTGGTCCAGCTTTGTGCCGCAAACCCGCTAACAGATGACAATGTTGATTGTGGCAATGCACGCACATCTAATGATTTAAAAGCACCACTGCGAGCTAAGTCAGATGTTACTACGTCTGATATTGACGCAGGTGCAGGACCTTGCCCTTGCCAAACAAAAGGCACAACCGCAATCGGTCTTGCCGCATCGACGCCTTCTGTAATTACAATATCTAACGCTGCGCGAGCAGGTGTCGTTAACACAACAAGTGCCAGTGTTAACCATTTAGCCAAATTCTTCATGCGACTCCTTTAATTCAATTCCATCTTAAATACGTTTGATATTAATTAAATTCCGGTGAAACGGTTAAATTAATTTCTTTTAACTGTTGATAAACAGCAGGCTCAGGCGATACAGGTAAACGCCCCGCTTTGTTTATCGAAACTTTTGCTGCGCGGCAAACCACTTGATCGCCTTCAAGCGTTTGTGCTGTTGTCACAAACCCATCTGCGGCTAAGCGAATAAAGACTCGGCAACTTTTACCACGCATTGATTCATCAACCACTAAGTTACGTTGAATGGTGGCAATGATCATCGCTTTGTATTTATCAACTTCTGACAACACTTGCTTATTACGTGTTTTCGACAACGAGTCTTGTTCAGCAGCCATTGCTTCAGCCATTTCACGCTCTTGACGTGCTTTAGCGTCGGCATCTGCTTTACGCTTACGTTCAGCATCTTCACGTTGTTTACGTTCGGCTTCTTCTTTGCGCTTACGTTCATCTTCTGCACGTTGGCGCTCTTCTTGCGCTTTCTTGGCAGTAGCTTCTTCTTGCTTACGCTTTTCAGCAGCTTGCTTAGCGGCTTCTTCAGATACCTTTTGTTCTTTTTCTTTCTGCTTTCTGATCTCTTCCGCTTTTAAGGCACGCTCTTTCTCTTGTTGCTGCTTAACCTGAGCGGCTTTAGCGGCATCATTTGCTTTTTGCGTTTCAGCCTCTTTCAACTTACGTTGGATCTCTAACGTTTTAATCTTTTCTTGTTCGCTTTCACGCTCACGCCTTGCTTCCTGCGCTTTACGTTCTAACTCTGCTTGACGCGCTTTCTCTTGCTGCAACGCATCTTGCTTTTGTTTCTTTAATTGCTCAACTCTGTCAGTAACTTTTTGCTGATCAATCACAACAGCTTGAACAGCAGGTGCACTGGCTGCTGTTTGCATCGGCTTAGGTTTGTCATCAAAACTAATGCCTAAGGCAAGAATGACAATCGCCCCAATATGGATACCAGCCGAAATAGAAACGGGTACGGTTAAATCTGAGTTTCCAGCCACCTATTTCTCCTTCGGCGAATCGGTCATAAGTCCTACAGCAGGCACTCCCGCACCTTGAAGACTTATCATGAGTTGGATAACGCTTTCATACGGAATTGAGCGGTCAGCTTTTACAACCACGGGTCTTAATGGCTCAAGTTGAATTAATGCCCCAACTTCAGTAGACACCTGCTCTAAATCCATAGCCACAGAATTTGAACTACTGCCCACATTTAAAAAGTATTCACCTGCAGCGTCAATTGACGCTACTATCGGTGGTTTACTGTCTGGTGGCAGAGATTCTGCATTACCTTGCGGCAATTCAACTTTAACACCTTGCGATACAATTGGCGCTGTCACCATAAAAATGATTAACAACACCAACATAACGTCGATATAAGGCACCACGTTGATTTCTGCAACCGGACGACGACGCTTACGCTGATACATTAAACAGCTTCCTTCTCGCTATATGCTTGACGTTGCAATATGTTTGAGAATTCTTCCATAAAGTTAGCATACGAGCTTTCAAGCTTTTCTACTTGAGTTGAAAATCTGTTGTAACCAATGACCGCTGGAATAGCTGCAAAAAGACCCATTGCAGTTGCAATCAATGCCTCAGCAATACCTGGTGCTACCATTGCTAACGTTGCGTTTTCAACCGCGCCGAGTGCGATAAATGAGTTCATGATCCCCCACACAGTACCAAACAGACCAATATATGGACTCGTTGAACCAATGGTGGCTAATAAGGGTAAATGATTTTCAAGTTTTTCCATCTCACGCGACAAGCTAACACGCATCGCACGAGACGTTCCGTCCATCACCGCTTCTGGAGATTTACTGTTCACTTTGCTTAGACGAGTATATTCTTTAAAACCGGCTACAAACATCGATTCTAAACCAGAAATCGCACTTCCACGTGCAATAAGCTCTTTGTAAAGACGGTTTAAATCAACACCCGACCAAAACGTGTCTTCAAAGCGTAGCGCTTTTACTCTTGCTGAGCTTAATAATTTGTTGCGTTGAATGATCACGGCCCAAGAGGCAATCGATAATGCCAACAAGGTCAACATGACCAATTTTACCAACACACTGGCTTCTAAAAACAAGCCAATAAATGAAATTTCAGCGTGCACTGTCGAACTCCTGAACAATATTTAGGGGAATAGCGCGGGGACGCATTCGTGATAAAGATATACACGCGACAACCACTGTCGCTTCACAATAGCAATCGCCTTGATGATCTACTAAGCGCTGGTGAAACACCAATGACGCTTTCTTTAATTCTTCGACCTTGGACTCAACCAATAAGTCTTGCTCAAATTTTGCAGCTTTACGAAAATCTATTTCTGCATGTTTTACGACAAAAGCGATATCTTCCGCCAGCAATTCAGCTTGGCGAACACCCATCGATTTTAACCATTGTGTTCGTGCCCGCTCAAAAAAATTCAAATAGTTTGAATGATACACAACACCACCGGCATCAGTATCTTCATAGTAAATTGATATGGGCCAAACAAACATAATCAGAGCATCAATTCTTAGGAGGCAAAAGTTGGCCTACTATACCGAGTAGCAACACGCTTGTGAATAATGTCTGAGGCTAAAAACAGACTTTATTTTGCTCAAAATGCGCTAAAACACCCGAATTACCTCAGGAACTGTAATAGATGAAGCTTTATTAATGTTTTTACCCAAAACATTAACAATTTTTCAAACAAAAAAGCGTAATTAAACCGCGAGTTATACGACACTAAATTAGTCGTGATTTGAGAGTAAATTGGCGGTAAAAGGATAATCAATAACACACATTAATTATCCGTTCGCTATTCGGTTTACCTTAAGCAACACAAGAGACTTATCGGCCAAGACGCCTTAATAACGCAAAGTCCGAATACTAAAGTTAAATGCTAAACATAATGCAATTATATTAGGCTGCAAAACAAAGCTTACAAAGACTTAATTTAACCTTAAAATTACAGACTAATAACCTTGCACGAATTCATTAATGCGTTGTGCAAGTCATGAGAACACAGCAAACATGATCAAGACTGTGTTAAGTGGTATCAACGCTGATACTACCCCCCTTTATCACTAAGAGATGTCACCAAAAAATCATCACTGCCTTCATTTGTTAAATATTATCATTTAGCTTAATTTGCTAATCCGACTAGTTATGCAGCTAAAATGTATAATAACTTAATAAACCGCTATTACTGGGTATAAAGCCTACTTTCACTACCAACAACCTCATTAAGTCATTAGTTTTAATAATGCGAAATCATAATTTTTCTTGTTTGTCGAATTAGAATATTCATTCTATTATAGCTTTGTTTTCAGGACACATCCGATTCAGATGCTGAAAACCAAGAACTCCAAACTGGTGTAACCCAATACCTCAGTTTACCCTAGTTCTTATGCTTGACTTCCTTCCTTAAATTTGTTGATTGCAAATTATTTAGCCCACTTGGATTAAGTGGGTTTTTTTTGCCTTTTTTTCAACAAAACCCTACAAACAATCAATATTGATTAAGATTAGGGCATCTTATTAATATTGATTGGTATTACAGCCTTTATTAAAAACATCCCGCAAAGCAAGGTTATCGGCATAATGTCCATAAATGACGCACAAAATTAAGCCCAAGCAGTTATCCACTTGGGCTGGCATATATTTATAAACGACATGCTATATAGAAGTTTAAATCTCTTTGGTTATTTTAATCACCACGCGACGGTTAGTTTGGCGCTCTTGTGCAAGATCGTTAGCCGCAACATGACGCTTTTCTCCGTGCCCTTGGGTATGAATGCGGTCTTGTGGGATACCACTGGCAACCAAAATATCTTTAACTGAGTCAGCTCGTTTATCGGACACTTTTTGATTTATTGAGCGACCACCATAGCTGTCTGTGTAAGCATCAATAAGCACAAGTTCTACTTCAGGGTCAAAAGACAAATAGCGTTGTACTTTTTGCAACTGCATTTTCGAGAAGCGCGTTAACTCCACACCCCCCTCTTGATAATTTAATACTGTAAAAGCAATATCATCAAAACTGTAAGGCAGTAAATTGGCTAAACAAGAGCGAAACTCACGATATTTGCCACCAAAGTTAGCAGACGATAATCCTACCGCTATTTTGGAACTTTGGTTGTACCAATCGGCATAATAGAAAGTCGGTTCCATACCCTGGCTTAATTCTGTCAACATCGACCATGCGGCTTTTTTAGGGACTTCGCCATTAAACTGTTTTTGATAAGATAATTGGGTAATCTCTTTAGAGTTATGTCCAGGGCGCCAACTCGGTGCACGACTAATTAACGTGGCATTGGTTACAGAATCAGGCTTTAGCCACATGTCTAATGTGAAGTGTAGATTTAACTCTTTGCCGGCATGGCTAGTAAAAATGGCCCGACCATAATCTGGAATGTCGTGTTCGAGTCGACATTCAATTGGATTATTTTCACCCACTCGCCATGCTGAGCTTTCTAAAGACGCAACATAATGTCTCAAATCGGCATGAGCCGTTGAGCAAAGACACAAACTTGTGAGTACCATCAGTTTTCGCCACATAAAAAACACCCTTTAAATCGGTTACATTCTAGTTATCGGCCTTATATAGGGTTTCTTTAGCAAACAATCATGTTTAATCGCTGATAAAAACCACAATCAAACATGACACTGCGCGTGAGTTTGCGCATAATACTCGGCTTATGTCATTTGCTCTGAAAATGATATCAATTGAGGATGAAGACTGTAATGACTGATATTTGCGACGCTAACAAGTTTAAACACCGCTTCCGTGGTTATTTCCCTGTGGTGATTGACGTTGAAACGGCAGGCTTTAATGCCAAAACAGATGCGTTGCTTGAGATTGCTGTCAGCATGTTAAAAATGAACAGTGATGGTGTCATTGAACTCGATAAAACCTTACATTTTCATATTGAGCCATTTGAAGGTGCCAATTTAGAACCCGAAGCATTAGCATTTAACGGCATCGACCCCACTAATCCGCTTCGTGGTGCTGTAGATGAAAAAGTCGCATTTTTAGAAATTTTTAAAGAAGTTAAAAAAGCCCAAAAAGCGGCTGACTGTCATCGCTGCATTATTGTCGCCCACAATGCTGCATTTGATTTAGGCTTTGTTAATCAAGCAATCGAACGCAATAGTTTAAAACGTTCACCGTTTCATCCGTTTGCAAGCTTTGATACTGCTACACTCGCAGGCTTAGCCATTGGTCATACCGTACTCGCTAAAGCGTGCAAGATGGCTGGGATTGATTTTGACAACAAAGAGGCACATTCAGCGCTTTACGACACAGAACGTACAGCGGAATTGTTTTGCCATATCGTTAATCGTTGGAAAGCACTCGGTGGCTGGCCACTTGTCAGTGCAGACGCTGATGATACTGAAGCAGAACAAATAACCTGAGAAAATAAGTAACATCCACCGACTCTTTAACCTCGGCCGGTATGATATCAGCCGATATGAGAATGGATTGAGTGTCACTCTAGATAATTTTTTCCAACAAAAAAGCTGCCGAAGCAGCTTTTTTTATTGGCTCAAACTCGCAGCATTATAGCTTTGAAGAGTTATCTTTTAAGTATGCAGCGACACCTTCAGTGCTAGCAGTCATACCTTTTTCGCCTTTTGACCAACCTGCTGGACAAACTTCACCGTGCTCTTCATGGAACTGAAGTGCGTCGATCATACGGATCATTTCATCAACGTTACGGCCTAATGGTAAATCGTTAACCACTTGGTGACGTACTTGGCCTTCTTTATCGACTAAGAAAGAACCACGGAAAGCAACACCCGCTTCTGGATGCTCAACATCGTATGCTTTACAGATTTCGTGCTTAACGTCAGCAACTAGAGTGTATTTAACTTGGCCAATACCACCCTTGTCTACTGGAGTGTTACGCCATGCGTTATGAGTAAACTGTGAATCAATAGAAACACCAATCACTTCAACGCCACGCTTAGTGAACTCTTCCATGCGGTGATCAAAAGCAATAAGCTCTGATGGGCATACAAAAGTAAAATCAAGTGGGTAGAAGAAAATAACCGCTGGCTTACCTTTAATCGCGGTAGCGAGGTTAAATGTGTCAACAATTTCACCAGAACCAAGAACGGCTGCGGCTGTAAAATCTGGGGCTGGACGGCCTACTAATACGCTCATTATCTATCTCCATTTAATGGCTTTTTACATGCTACAAGGGCACAAATATTCTTTCGCGGTTATCCACTACTTAAACATTGTTACCATTGCGACTTATTCAGTCATATACCATACAGTTAATTTAGCCGACTTATAAGTTATTTCAGTTGAAAAAAGTTTACCTGCTGAAAAATAAAACATGCAGACTCACTAATGTAATACTGCCGTGTGACAAAAATACGACAAAGCCTAATAACCTCACTTCTTTCATCCGTAAACTCAGCCATACTAACCGTTATATATGGCACCATTTTGTAATAGAGAACAATTAATACACAGGTTGATTTGTATTAAATCTGCCCAATCATTGATGTAAACCTTGCATCATCACCTAAAATTTTCATCTACGCTGGACAAACACTACTGCGCAGTCAAAAATAGCCGTCTCACTTACTTTAAAGAATTACGATTATGAATGCGGTTGTTATCGCTGTCTGTTTAATGCTGTTTTTAAGCTTTATTCGAATTAACGTTGTGGTTGCATTAACCATTAGTGCTGTTGTTGCGGGTTTAGTCGGTGGATTAGATATCCATCAAACCATCGCGGCCTTTAATGATGGTTTAGGGGGCGGAGCCCAAATAGCCTTGAGTTACGCATTACTGGGTGCATTTGCTGCAGCGTTGTCTCACTCAGGCTTAACGACATTAATTTCTCATGCCATTATTAACAAATTAGGCAAAGAACCGAATAGCAGTAACACTCAACTGGTACGTTGGTTATTGTTAGTCACCATTCTTGCTATGGCGGTTTCGTCGCAGAACATTTTACCGATCCATATCGCCTTTATCCCCATTCTTATTCCGCCGCTATTGCACGTTATTTCTAAGCTCAATATCGACCGTCGCCTTATTGCGTGTATTTTGACGTTTGGTTTAGTCACCACTTATATGATTTTACCGATCGGTTTTGGTGGGATTTTCTTAAACGATATCTTATTGGCTAATTTAAACACCAATGGCTTAAATGCCGTCACAGCCCAAATACCACAAGCAATGTTACTACCCGCCTTGGGCATGGTATGTGGTTTACTCACCGCAGTATTCATTAGTTACCGCAAACCAAGACAATATATGATTGAACAACCCGTTATTAGCGACACGATAACGCCGGTTATTAGCCGTAAAAGCATTATTATTTCGCTATCGGCCATTGTCGTTACACTCATTGTTCAACTGCAAACTGACTCGATGATTTTTGGCGCGTTAAGTGGTTTTATCATTTTTCGTTTTTCAGGGATCATTAAACAAGACATCAGCAAAGACTTGTTTAATCAAGGCGTGCATATGATGGCTAACATCGGCTTTATTATGATTGCAGCCGCAGGTTTTGCTGCTGTCGTAAAATCAACCGGTGAAGTCGGCACGTTAGTCACATCGCTTGGTGATATTATTGGCGACAATAAAGCGCTCGCGGCACTATTAATGTTGATTGTGGGTTTGCTTATTACCATGGGCATTGGGTCATCGTTTTCGACCATTCCCATTATCGCCACTATTTATGTACCATTAGCGCTCAGTTTTGGTTTTTCTGTTGCGGCAACGATTGCGTTGGTCGGTACTGCTGCCGCACTAGGCGATGCAGGTTCACCAGCATCAGACTCGACCTTAGGCCCTACAGCGGGTCTTAATGCCGACGGCCAACACGATCATATTCGTGACAGTGTGATCCCAACATTTGTCCATTACAACATTCCATTGTTAGTCTTTGGCTGGATAGCAGCCATGGTGTTGTAGAACACTATAGTCTTGTCAATTAACGTAAAATACTCATAAAAAATGGGAGCTTATTTGGCTCCCATTTTATTAACGATATTTTTTTAACGGCTTAATAATCGGTTATTTAGTCCCGAAAATCTTATCACCCGCATCACCTAAACCAGGTAAAATATACCCTTGCTCGTTTAAGCAGTCATCAATGGCGGCTGTGTATAGTTCAATATCTGGATGCGCTTGCTCTAACGCTTTGATGCCTTCTGGCGCGGCAACAAGCACTAATGCTTTAATCGAGGTACAACCGCGTTTTTTCAACAAATCGATAGTTGCAATCATTGATCCGCCCGTCGCAAGCATTGGGTCGACCACTAACGCGATACGCTCTTCAACATTGCTGACGATTTTTTCAAAGTAAGGGACAGGCTGTAGTGTTTCTTCGTCACGGTAAATACCCACAACAGAGATACGTGCACTTGGAAGATGCTCAAGCACGCCGTCCATCATACCTAAACCCGCACGTAAAATAGGCACTACCGTGACTTTTTTACCTTTAAGTTGCTCAATACTGACAGGACCATTCCAGCCATCAATGGTGACGGTTTCAGTTTCAAAATCAGCTGTTGCTTCATAGGTTAATAAACTGCCAACTTCAGTGGCCAGTTCACGAAATCGTTTGGTGCTGATATCCGCTTCACGCATCAAACCGACTTTATGACGAACCAGTGGATGCTTAACTTCAACGACTTTCATTTCTTTCTCCTAGATTTTTCGACTTTCAGGCAAATTTGACAAATGTTAGTCCATTTATCCCTTCTATAAAACATAAAGTTTCAAAAATGCAGTAAATCGTGAGCTAAACCAATAAAAAATAGGCAATTCATCGTTTTCTTTTCAGGATAAAGTAAAAACATGGCTTTCGACTAATGAGACAAACTGGTAGAATACTGCCGCATAAAATTCCATAAAACGATGTACCCTAGAGGATCCTCCGTGAGCACTCCTACCCCCCTAAGTTACAAAGACGCCGGCGTTGATATCGATGCAGGTAATGCGTTAGTTAGCAACATTAAATCAGCGGTAAAACGCACTCGCCGTCCAGAAGTTATGGGCAATTTAGGCGGTTTTGGCGCACTATGCGAATTACCGACTAAATACAAACACCCTGTACTGGTTTCGGGCACTGATGGTGTTGGTACCAAATTACGCTTAGCCATTGATTACAAAAAGCACGACACTGTAGGTGTTGATTTAGTTGCGATGTGTGTTAATGACTTAATTGTATCTGGTGCTGAGCCACTTTTTTTCCTCGACTATTACGCTACCGGTAAATTGGACGTTGAAACGGCGACCTCTGTAGTGAATGGTATTGCAGAAGGCTGTTTCCAGTCTGGTTGCGCTTTAATTGGTGGTGAAACCGCTGAAATGCCAGGCATGTACGAAGGCGAAGATTACGATCTTGCTGGCTTCTGTGTTGGCGTCGTTGAAAAAGCTGACATCATTGATGGCACGAAAGTCAAAGCTGGCGATGCGCTGATTGCTTTAGGGTCTAGTGGTCCTCACTCGAACGGTTACTCGTTAATTCGTAAAGTATTAGAAGTTAGCCAGGCCGATACCCAGCAAGATCTTGCTGGCAAGCCGCTAATAGAACACTTACTTGAGCCGACTAGAATTTATGTTAAGCCACTATTGAAACTGATTGAACAATCAGACATTCATGCAATGGCGCACATCACTGGCGGCGGATTCTGGGAAAACATCCCACGAGTCCTTCCTGAAGATTGCAAAGCCGTTGTAAAAGGTGATTCTTGGCAGTGGCCAGTGGTATTTGACTGGTTAATGCAAAACGGTAATATCGCTCAACACGAAATGTACCTCACATTTAACTGTGGTGTAGGCATGATTATCGCCCTACCAGCAGACAAAGTAGACGCAGCATTAACACTGCTTAAAGCTGAAGGTGAAAACGCTTGGTTAATTGGTGAAATTGCCACTCGTCAAGGTGACGAAGAGCAAGTGGAGATCATCTAATGAGCCAAAGCTGTCGTGTTGTGGTGCTGATCTCTGGCAGTGGTAGTAATCTTCAAGCCATTATTGATGGTTGTGACGATAACTTAAATGCAAATGTGGTGGGAGTCATTAGCAACAAACCGGATGCTTATGGATTAATCCGCGCTCACCATAGCGAAATTGATACCAGTTGCGTGATTGCTTATAAACATGAAACGCGTAGCGAATACGATGCGCGTTTGTTAGCTGCCGTTGAAAAATATCAGCCTGATTTAATTGTACTGGCTGGTTTTATGCGCATTTTAACTGATGACTTTGTTAGCCGTTTCCTAGGGAAAATGATCAATATTCATCCGTCATTATTACCTAAGTACACCGGTTTACATACTCATCAACGTGCCATTGAAGCCGGTGATGACGAACACGGTGCTAGCGTACATTTTGTTATTCCAGAACTAGACTCTGGCCCGGTAATATTACAAGCTAAAGTGCCTGTATACACTGGCGAAGATGCCACTGTATTAGCAGAGCGAGTACACGAGCAAGAGCATGCTATATACCCATTAGTGGTAAAATGGTTCAGCTTAGGCCGATTAACAATGGCAGAGGGTAAAGCGTATTTAGATGGCGAATTAATTGGTCCATCGGGCTACGCGCCAGACTAATTAGCTTACACATCAGTGCTAACCACTGATCTGTACAGACAAAAAACCTCGCTTGTTAGCGAGGTTTTTTATTGTTTGTTTGACACGCTTTGCCCTACTTAACTGGCAGTGAAATATCGGCAAACATTTCATCAATCAATTGTTGATCACGTAAAGCAACCGCTTTTTCAACCACGTCGCGGGTTAAATGCGGTGCAAAATGACGCATAAAATCATACATGTAACTGCGTAAAAAGCTTCCACGCCTAAAGCCTATTTTAGTTGTGCTATGGGCAAATAAATGACTCGCATCAATCGCGACTAAATCGTTATCGACGGCAGGATCGATTGCCATAGAAGCAATCACACCCACACCTAACCCCAAACGTACATAGGTTTTTAATACGTCGGCACTGGTTGCGCTGAACACCACCCGAGGATCTAAATCTGCACGTTTAAATGACTTCTCAATTTCAGAGGCTTTATCAAAACCAAATACATAAGTCACTAATGGGTGCTGGGCCAAATCTTCGATACTGATTTTGCCCGATTGAGTCGCCAAAGGATGATCGCGGGTCACCACAATAGAACGATTCCAGTGATAACAAGGCAACATAATCAAATCGGTATATAAATGCATGGCTTCTGTGGCGATAGCAAAGTCGGCATCGCCTCTTGCGGCTTGCTCGCTGATTTGCGAAGGCGTGCCTTGATGCATATGCAAGTTAACTTTTGGATAACGCTTAATAAACTCACGAATAATTTGTGGCAGCGCATAACGTGCTTGAGTATCTGTAGTGGCAATATTTAACTCACCTTGGTTAGGTTTGGTGTACTCTTCAGATACTTTTTTAATACTGTCAACTTTGCTTAATATATCATTAGCAATATCAATAACTTGCTGACCTGCTGGTGTAACATGAGTTAAATGCTTACCACTGCGACCAAATATTTGAATCCCTAGCTCATCTTCAAGCATGCGCACTTGCTTACTGATACCAGGCTGTGAGGTATAGAGGTTTTCTGCTGTCGATGACACATTAAGATTGTGTTTAACGACTTCTGCAATGTATCTGAGTTGCTGCAGTTTCATGGTGTGATCCTTGATTTAACCGTCACCTATCCACACATGACGCGAATAAGAATAAAGTCTATTTTGTTTTTTGCATAATTAGAACCATCGTTCAACTATGACAAAACGTTATACTAAATGTGAAATGTAATATATATAGTAATAACGAGCAAGAAAAAAAACCGATAATGCGCTCTTATGTACAGTCTGTTAATGATTTGTTTGTTTAGTTTATTAATTTCTCCACAAAACGACTTATTATTCAACGACAGCCGTAATGACATACGCTAAGATATAAGCTACTTTTGATGAAATTTTTTGATTAATTTATCTATTCGTCAAAATCACTTTTTAGCCATTATTATTGGCTTTGTCACCATGTGATATGAAAGATAAAATGGAACCTTTATGTCCTTAATTTTGGTATTAATTCTTATCGGCGCACTGCTATTACTGATTATCGGTTTTAGTATCGTCCAACAACAAAAAGAGCGCGCAGAAGCTGAACGCCGTATTGAAGTATCGCGTCAACGCGCCATTATTGACGAAACCGATGCGGTATTATCTAACACGGGTATGGCTCCTTGCTCTAGCCACATCATGCTCGTGTTATACCGCCGTATTCAAGATGCATTAGAGCAATCAGTACCCCATTCTTCTGGTCAATTAAAATCGGACTATGAACGTCGCCTTGGCGATATTAAAGCGCAAATAACCACAGTATCAAACTCTCCTAGCCAAGTGCCAGCTATTGAAAACTTTCGCTTACCAGACAATGACAGACAGGTCTTAGAGTTGGTTAAAACCCTTAAAAAACTCAAAGCCATTTTGCGAGCTGAGCACAACAAAGGCAAAGTTGACCCCACTGTATTTGCTGAAGAAGAGATGCGTATTGATAATTTACAGCTGCGCATCAATGTTGAATCAATGATTAGCCGTGCCCGTGCGGCCTGCTTTATGAAACAATATGGCTCAAGCAAACAAATGGTGACAAAAGCATTAAATACGTTGCACACGATTAAAGCCCAAACGCCAAATGATCCATTTATTGCGCGCAAGGTCGATGAAGCCAAACTATTGCTCGATGAAATCATGGGGGCACAACGCAGCAGCGAACCGAGTACACCTAAGCCTAAAAAAGAAGGTGATGATATCGATATGCTGTTTCAACCTAAAAAGAAATGGTAGTACTGCTCATTTCCATCTGTTGATCATCTCATTAGCCTCGTAAAGAGGCTTTTTTGTATCCCATCTTTAACGCTCATTAGCCAACTCAAGCATCGCGCGCCGCAATCTTTCATAATGAATATTTGATCATTTCTGTTTCACTGTTATTATACTGTTTATTTATACAGTGTTATTGCAGGTTGACTTGGTACTGATATGAAAGTGATCCCAATCTACATAGCTGGCGGCATTAGCGGCTTTGAGTCGCCTGCTGCGGAATACAAACAGCGGCCATTAAGCTTAGATGAACTGCTCATTACTCATCCAAGTGCCACGTTTATCGGTAAAGTTCAGGGAGACTCAATGACCGGTATTGGTATTTTTGATGGTGACTTAGTGATTGTCGATCGCAGTTGTACGGTCAAGAATGGCCAAGTGATTGTCGCTAATTTTAATGGTGAGTTCGTGTGCAAAATGATCGACCTCAAACGAAGATTACTACTGTCTTCCAACGATGCTTATGCCGATGTAGTGATTAATCAATATGATGACTTTAGCATTGAAGGTACGGTGATCTATTCAATACGGTGCCATGTTGAGGCAATCAATTTATGTTCGCGTTAGTTGATGCCACTTCATATTACTGCAGTGCAGAACAGGTATTTAGACCTGAATGGCGTCATCGTCCAGTGATTGTATTATCCAATAATGATGGTTGTGTGGTAGCTGCAAATCGCCTCGCAATTGAGTTAGGTATTCCCAAGTTTCAGCCTTATTTTAAAATCGCCAATCTTTGCCGCCAACACCAGGTGGTTGTGCTATCCAGCAACTATGAGTTGTACGCTGACTTATCCGCTAAGATGATGCAAGTGATTGGCCGATTCGCCCCTGAACAACATATTTACTCGATTGATGAATCCTTTCTTTCTTTTAAACATTGCCAACAAGCCATTCCGTGCTTAGCCACTCACGCAAGACGAATTCGACAAACGGTTTGGCAATATACGCGGTTACCTGTTTGTGTGGGTATCGGCTCAACACTGACACTTGCAAAAGTCGCCAATAAAGCCGCTAAATTAACGCCTGCATCTAAAGGGGTGTGCGTGATAGATAACGAGGCAATTCGCCAAGCAACATTGGCCTCATTGTCAGTTAGCGATGTGTGGGGGATTGGCCGTAAAACTGCAGCCAAGTTAACGGTAATGAATATTCATACAGCCTGGGAACTGGCTAACACGTCGCCCACCATGATGCGCAAGCAATTTAGCATTGAAATAGAGCGCACCATTCGTGAACTTAATGGTGTTGCGTGTAAGCAATGGGATGAAGCAAGAGCCGATAAACAACAAATATTCTCAACCCGCAGCGTCGGCGAACGGATTACCGATATTGACAGCTTACACCAGGCGTTATGCATGCATATCGCTATTGCGGCCGCTAAAGCCAGAAAGCAGCAATCATTGTGTAAGGTGATGATGCTGTTTGCCCATAACTCACCTCACGATAGTTACCCGCAAAGCTTTAAAGTCAATGTTAACTTTACCTGTGCTACTCATTGCAGCGCCGAAATGACTCATGCCGCATCCTCGGTAATACATCGGCTTTACCGCCCTGGTGTGCATTATTATAAAGTCGGTGTAGGACTACTCGACTTGGTGAATAGTCAACACCAGCAACTCGACCTATTTAATGCCAGCAAAGCCAAACCACAATTAATGCAGGTAATGGATAATATTAATCACCGCTATGGAGGCAACACTCTATTTTTAGGTGCACAAGGAGCACAACAGAAATGGGCGATGCACAGGGAATTTTTAACACCGCAGTACACGACAGATTGGCGCCACATTCCGATTATTCATTGTTAATTATGCTCATTGTTATCGAATCGACCTCTATTTAGACGCTCTAACTTAGACGCTCTAACGATGCCAAATACCATTCCAATAAATAATAACGGTAACCGTTGTCATCAAGCGCATATAAAACCGTCATGGTAATACATTAAATAACGCCCATAAAAAAGCGCTACCCGAGGGTAACGCTTTTATCGTTGAAGTACAGATTACTTCTTAGCTTTTTTCTTCGCCGATTCGCTAACCCACTTACCGTTAACAAATTTCGCAGACCAACCTGTCGCTTTACCGTCTACTTCCGTGGCAACGTATTGCTCTTTGGTTTTGCGGCTAAATTTAACAGCGGCTTTGTTGCCGTCGTCATCTTCAACAGGTGCATCGGCAAGGTAGGCGTACTTAGGCCATAATAACTCACGATAAGTAACCAGTTCTTCCACTAAAGGCGCTCGAGTTTCGCGAGATTTAGGGAAAGTACTCGCCGCTAAAAATATACCTGCTGCACCATCTCGTAATACAAAATGGGCATCTGACTTAGTACATTTTAATTCTGGTAAGAAAATAGGATCTTCTTTTGGTGGCGCAGCTTCACCGCTACGTAACAACTTACGCGTGTTTTTACACTCACTGTTGGTACAACCAAAATATTTACCAAAACGGCCGTTTTTAAGTTCCATGTCATTGCCGCAACGATCGCATTCAATCAATGGGCCTTCATAGCCTTTAATTTTAAACTGGCCCGCTTCAACTTCGTAACCGTCACATGATGGATTATTACCACAGACATGTAACTTACGAGATTCATCAATGAGGTAACTGTCCATTGCTGTGCCACACTTGCCACAACGATGCTTAGCGCGTAATGCTTCTGTTTCACCATCTTCATTATCGCTAACAGCTTCTTCACCAGGAGTTAAGTTAAGCGTAGTTTTACAACGCTCTTTTGGTGGTAGCGCATAACCTGAACAGCCTAAGAATACCCCAGTTGAACCGGTACGGATCCCCATTGGGCGGCCACAGGTAGGACATTTAATGTCTTCTGTTAGTACCATCTCATTTGGGCGCATACCGCCTTCATCAGGATCTAACTCGGCCAACAATAACTGCTTGGTAAAGTCGCCATAAAAACCGTCTAATACTTTTTTCCAATCCAGCTTGCCTTGAGCGACATCATCTAATGTTTGCTCCATGCTGGCGGTAAAATCGTAACTCATTAAGTCTTTAAAGCTATCAACCAAACGTTCGCTGACAATCTCACCCATTTTTTCAGCAAAGAAACGACGGTTATCCACTCTCACATAGCCACGATCCTGAATGGTTGAAATAATCGTCGCATACGTTGAAGGACGACCAATACCGCGTTTCTCAAGCTCTTTAACCAAAGACGCTTCGCTGTAACGCGGTGCAGGCTTGGTAAAGTGTTGTTTTGGCAACAACGTTTCAAGAGTTAATTTGTCACCTTTTGCAACGACTGGTAGAGTCTTATCTTCTTCGTTTTTCTTACTCACTTGTGGCTGAACACGAGTCCAACCATCAAAACGTAAGGTACGGCCACTGGCTTTTAATTCGTAATCACCCGCGGTAACCGTTAACCGTGTTGCATCATATTGAGCCGGTGTCATTTGGCAAGATACAAATTGACGCCAAATGAGCTCATACAAGCGCTGAGCATCACGTTCCATATCGGTTAACGAAGCGGACTGTACCGTCACGTTTGACGGTCTAATCGCTTCGTGAGCCTCTTGTGCACCCTCTTTGCTGCCATAACGAATAGGATCGGCAGGCAAATACTTAGCGCCAAACTCAGAACCAATCATTTCACGGACATTTTCAACGGCTTCTTGGCTTAAATTTGTTGAGTCGGTACGCATATAAGTAATATGACCGGCCTCATACAAACGTTGCGCCATCATCATGGTTTTCTTTACACCAAAACTGAGACGAGTACTCGCCGCTTGTTGCAGTGTAGAAGTAATAAATGGTGCAGAAGGTTTGCTTGACGTTGCTTTGTCTTCACGAGCTGAAACGACAAACGTTTCATTACGTAATGCATCGACTGCAACTTGAGCTTGTGCTTCATTAATCGGTTCAAATGCTGCAGATTGATATTTCATCACCTGCATTTTTAAACTTTGCGCTTTAGTGGTGTTTAAATCGGCATGAATATCCCAAAATTCTTCAGGAACAAACGCCTTAATTTCACTTTCACGCTCAACCACTAAACGCACCGCTACCGACTGAACACGGCCAGCAGATAATCCACGGGCAACCTTTTTCCATAATAAAGGTGACACCATAAAACCAACAACGCGATCTAAAAAGCGGCGCGCTTGTTGAGCGTTAACCATATTGGTATCAAGTACCGATGGTTTGCTAAACGCATCTTGAATAGCGGTTTTGGTAATTTCGTTAAATACCACTCGTTGATACCGCGAAGCGTCGCCACCAATAATTTCCTGCAAATGCCAGGCAATGGCTTCCCCTTCACGGTCCAAATCCGTTGCGAGATAGATGTGGTCAGCATTTTCAGCTAACGCTTTCAATTCTTTAACGACTTTTTCTTTGCCAGGTAAAATTTGATACTTGGCTGCCCAGTCTTTATCTGGATTGACGCCCATACGCGCCACAAGTGCTTGTTTATCCCTGATTAGCTTGTATTTAGCTTTTTCATCAGGCAACATTTTTCTGACTTCAGCTGCGGTTTTAGTTGCAGTTGTACCGTCAGAAGTAGACGAAGTCGGTAAGTCACGGATATGACCCACACTCGACTTCACGATGAAATCTTTACCAAGATATTTATTAATTGTCTTGGCTTTGGCCGGCGATTCGACAATAACTAGCGATTTACCCATAGTTTTATTTGCGCCAAAAAGTCTCAAAATATAGAAAATTGATTCCATATATAGAGGGTTGAGACAATAGTTTCAAGTTAATCCCTCTTTTATATAGGTTATTAAGTCATTTTTTAAACAATAATAAAAAATAGAAAAAATAATATGCGTTTTTTAAACGTAATTGTTCACTTAATGATACTTGCGAGCATCTTCAGTGCATTTTTAGTCATTTATGCGTGTTTGTGCAAAATTAACACGCCTTGTTAAGCCTTATAGCTTCAGTATACTGACGTTAATTTAGC
Source organism: Shewanella sp. MF05956 (assembly GCF_059758055.1). Lineage (NCBI taxonomy): Bacteria > Pseudomonadati > Pseudomonadota > Gammaproteobacteria > Alteromonadales > Shewanellaceae > Shewanella > Shewanella sp. MF05956. The sequence continues at coordinate 92,486 of NZ_JCAYNV010000006.1, forward strand.
GTTAACTGACATGAGCAATCACGTTTCCTTTTTTATAAGTAACACAAAAAAGTGTAACTACAATAATAATTATTCACAAAAATTTTCAAGGATCACGAATGAAGCATTTTGAAGCAAACTTTGATGGCTTGGTTGGACCAACCCATAACTATGCTGGATTATCGTTTGGTAATGTCGCCTCATTAAGTAATGCGGCCCTCACTTCAAACCCAAAGGCAGCAGCCAAACAAGGTTTGCAAAAAGCCAAAGCATTAGCCGACTTAGGTATGGTACAAGGCGTATTAGCCCCACAGGAGCGCCCAGATCTATACACACTACGTCGAATTGGTTTTTCTGGGTCAGATGCTGAAGTTTTACAAAAAGCCGCTCAACAGGCTCCTGCATTGCTTAATGCTTGTTGCAGTGCGTCGAGTATGTGGACAGCTAACGCCGCAACAGTTTCACCCAGTGCCGACACCCGTGATGGAAAAGTGCATTTCACTCCGGCCAATTTAGTCGATAAATTACACCGCAGTATCGAGCCCATTACCACAGGCAAGATTTTGCAAGCCACCTTTAATAACGATCGCCACTTTAAACATCATCAACATCTCCCAGAGCACACAAGCTTTGGTGACGAAGGCGCAGCAAATCATACGCGTTTATGTAGCGAATATGGACACGCTGGCGTTGAATTATTTGTTTATGGTCAAGAGGCCACTAATCCAAGTGCTGTAAAACCGACAAAATACCCAGCACGCCAAACATTAGAAGCCTCGCAAGCTGTGGCGCGATTGCATCAGCTTGAAGATGAAAGTTGTGTATTTATGCAGCAAAACCCTGATGTTATCGACCAAGGTGTATTCCACAATGACGTGATTTCTGTCGGTAACCAAAACGTGTTGTTTTATCATGAGCAAGCGTTTTTAAATACCGACGCTAAATTTGATGAAATTCGTCGTAAAATGAACGCTGACATGCATTTTGTTAAAGTAGCAACCAGTCAGGTATCAATCGATGATGCGGTTCGTAGCTATTTATTTAATACACAAATTATTACTTTACCCTCTGGCGAAATGGCGATTATTGCACCCACGAATTGTCAAGAAAACCCTGCAGTATTTGCTTACTTAAATGAACTTGTCACGCTAGGCACGCCCATTAAACAAGTGCGCTATTACGATGTAAAACAAAGTATGCAAAACGGTGGTGGCCCAGCCTGTTTACGTTTACGTGTGGCAATGAACGAGCAAGAAGTTGCCGCGGTAAACCAAAACACCATAATGAATGACACCTTGTTTACTCGCTTAAATACCTGGGTAGATAAACACTACCGCGACCAGCTTACCGTAAGCGATCTAGCCGATCCGCAATTGATTATTGAGTCACGCACCGCATTAGATGAGTTAACCCAAATCTTAAAGCTTGGCAGCGTATATCAGTTCCAACGATAACGTTTTAAAAGATTCAAACTCAAGACATGCCGTTGATAAAATCAACGGCATTTTTTTATACAAATAACTAAAAAAATTAAACAAAAAAATCGGCCACAGATGTGGCCGATTTTACACTACATTACTCATTTAACAGTGGAAATACATCGAAGCATTAACCATCATCACGAACACTTACACTGTAACTTACAGCTTCACCTAGTGGGGTCTTCACTGTAATAATAAGCACTCCAGAAGATTTTTGGTTAGGACTCGCTTCACGAGTAACAGTAAACCCATATAATAAAGGCCTATTTGATGCATTATTACCAATCGTAAAACTACCAGAAGAAGATAATAAACCATTATCTAAAGACGTCGTTATCGTAGTGCCAATAGGCAAGGTATTATTATTTAAATCAGATATAAACAGATAGACCGTCTTATCCGAAACACCTGTACCTGTAGTTAGATCTATCGCTGCAACAGCGGTTATATTGCCACCGGCATCAATATCAACTAAACGGCCATAAGGTACAGAGCCTGACATAACAATAGGCATATTCCTAAACACATTAAGTTGTGCTTGAGTGTTATCTAGACCTGTTTGAGTACAGCTTGCGGCAGAAGATGTTGCACATAATAAGCCTGTATAAAATCCATCTGCACTATCGAAGCTTCCACTGGAATTAAAGTCAATGTATTCCTCTGTTACAGCGCCTGCAGGAACTGGTGAACCTCGATAATTACCGTCTTCGTTGTGATCAGTAAAGGCTTCAGTTAGATCAATGAAATCTTCACCAATATCAAACAGACCATTACCATTCAAATCAACAAAACTCTCTTCACCAATAGCAAAAGCAGTTATTGTAGAACGACCTGGACGTGGTTCAGCTATTACAGAAGCGCTACCATCAACGTAAGCTGATAATAAATTACCAGTACAAGGTGGAAGAGAAGCATCAACCCCACCACCAACAAAAGCAACTGGACAAATAACCGATGTCCCCTCAAAAGGACGAGGATTTTGACTTGTCCACTCAACAGAACACGCACCCGTTGAATCTATTGTTTGACAACTTGCACCGATAGAACCACCTTCCGTTCTGAAGTTAATAACGGTTCCGTCAGGTACAGGATTATTAAAGTGATCAGCTGAACGAATTGTAATGGCTGAAGTTGCACCATCATGATTCCATGCTTCAGGATTAAGAATCGTCGCAGATAACGAGAAGCTATTATAATCAGCTAATCCAGTCGTGACCGTTAGACTATCAGACACATTGGCAACGATTGGACTTGTAGGATCAGTCGCATCTTGCCACACAGCAAACACTTTAACAGGCGTTGGCACTGTACCCGAACGTACAGTAACTGAAACGTTACCACTTGCATCGGTATAGGCAACAGCATACTTGTTAGGTGTATCGATGTCAGCAGGGTATTCGCTATCACCGACTTTTGGGAAATTAGGGCAATTAACAAAGTCAGATGCTAATGGGGCTGGAGTAATAACCATCCCACCTACATCTGTAGAAAGCTCAAAACAGACTCGTTGAGAGCTTGCCGGTTGCCCAACTTCATTAAGCAGTTTAAAGGCGACACTCGATGTTTCTGAGCGAGCACCTGCGCCATCTAAGCCACCGGATACTTTTAATGCAAGCTCCGTAGGAGAAGCACTTATAAATTGGATTGATCCAACCGAGATAGGACTGATGGTAATATCTGCTGTAGCACTTACACTTGATGCGCCAGTAATAGCAGAAACAGTCACAGTATCTGTGCCTTGGCAATTAATACTTCTATAAGTTGCAAAGCCTTTGCCCGCATTGGTTATCACTGGTGAATCAACAACAGCATTACCTGCAGACATACATTGAGAAGAAAACTCTAATGTAAAGGGTTGGCTTGTCTCAATGCTTCCATCGGGAGCCTTAACGGTCACTTCAATAACAGTAGAACCGCCAGCAGGGAGAGTATTAGCACCAATGTAGGTTGAAATCTCTAAATCAATATCGACACGACCAATCTCAAAGGCTTTAGTAGAAGTAACCTGCTTCACTTTTAATGAAACTTCGCCGGCTCCAACATCACCATTTGAATAAAGGTCTAATACTGCTTTACCATCTGCATTTGTTATAGCTGTCGCAGAATTAGGGCTAATTGCACCTAATGTCGTACCAGCAGTAACAAGCACTTGCTTTAAAGGTTGATTAGAACCATCAAGTTTAACTATTACCCCTAAAATACCAGGACGTTGATTTGTAATGTTATCGGTGATAGGACAAACCTCAAAGTTTTTCAAGGTCTTATTAAATGCTGTAATACCATTACAATCATAAATCTCAAATGTGATTGAAGGATCTGCAGCAACTGGATCGATATCATCACCAGCAGTAGTAAAACTTACCGTTGCAGCTGTTGAGCCATAACTCGCCGTAACACTAGCGGCACCTTCAACAGTACCTGCGGTAATAATGAGTTCTGCTTTACCGGCATTATCCGTTAATGCAGTTCCTATTGAAGGAAGAAACTCACCTAAACTACTTGAAAACGAAACAACTTTACCTGTTAGCGGCAGGTTATTGCGGTCTAGTAAATAAACTTGCACACGTCCTGGAGATGCCTGACTGATACTGGAAGCCTGATTTCCAGAACCGTCCAATAAACTTATGGTTAATGAATTGTTTTCACCATCACCACCAGGTGCATCGCCGGCAACACTATAATTAAAAGACTCAGATAATGTTTCGCCATTCAAGCTGAAAGTTGCTTGTACCGCACCAGCACCTTCAACGGTACCGGTTAATAAAGTCACTTTAGCAACACCGCTAGCATCAGTTAACGCATTACCAGAAGTAGGGTTTATGACTCCTTCACCAGCAATTGAAAAGTTAATCAGTGCATTGGGTACAGCAACACCATCTTTTAATAACGTTGCACGCACAGAACCAGGTAAGCTCTTATTAATATTGCGAAGTTCATTATTAGATGAATCAAGTACAGTAAGATTTAATGTATACGAATCAATCGGCAGAACTATAACCTCATCACCTAATGTTTCAAAGAAAATACTCGCTTTTGAATTATTAATTTCAACAGAAATCTCAGTAGCACCGGCAACGTCACCAGCAGTTAAGGCAACCGTTGCGATACCATTAGCATTAGTAACAGCGGTACCTGTAGAAGGAGTTAAGTTACCAAGCGTACTTGAAAAAGTAGCTAACTTACCTGCTAAAGGTAAACCATTTAAATCGAAATAAGACGCTTCTACTTTCGCAGGAGAAGAGTTACTTATTATAGATATTGGATTACCGCTGTTATCAAGTAACTTTAACGATAATCGGTTTGTTCCAGCGGCTACCCCATCGCCAATCATATAAAAGCTAACAGATGTAGTTAAGCCTGAAGCTGAACTAACGGTTACTGTGGCTGCTGTCTCGACATTAGCGGTACGGAGTTTAATTTTTGCTACGCCTGAAGCATTCGTCAATGCAGTTCCACTGGAAGGTTCAAATGTACCGTAAGAACTATTGTTTAAGGCAAATGAAACAACTTCATTTGCAATACCAACTCCAGATGAATCAGCAAGAAGTACTTCTATAAATCCAGGTTGAGAATCCGATATTTCAGTGATTGAAGTACCAGAAGTATTGGTTAATTTTGCAGTCAAAGATGACGAACCGGATACCCCAGCATCACCTTTTGAATAAAAATTAATCTTAACAATGTCCTGTTCATCAATCTCAACATTAACCGTACCAGCTCCTTCTTTATTTGCTGAAGTAACCTTGATAACCGCTTTACCATCAGTATCAGTCAACGCAGTCCCGCTGTTAGGGACAAAAGTCGCTAAAGCTGTATCATTAAGGGAAAAGGTAACTAATCGATTGGCTATTGGAATTCCGGTAGGATCTTGGTAATCGACATGAATGTAGCCGGGTGTCAAAAAGCTAATATTGCTTATCGAATTACCAGCGGCATCTTTGAGTGCGAGTTTAATTAAATTATCGCCAGACACAGCGCCATCGCCAGCCATTGCGATACCTGTAGAAGCTGATTCACCGGAATCTAAAGATGCTGTTACAGTCACAGCGCCTTTTGTTATTGCTGTACTAAGAATGACTTCGGCAATACCTTCAGAATTGGTTTTAGCTGTACCTGAAGATGGAGTAAAAGCCCCTAAGGATTCATCTGATAATGAAAACGTAACGACTTCATTCGCAATTGCACCCGTTAAAGAACTTGATACGGTGGCCTTTAATGTAGCAGGTAAGCTCGCTGATATGTCATTTGAGGACGTTTCAAGAGAGATTGTTATAACCTCTGTTGTAGTCGTTCCATCGCCACCCCCTGTGCTTGTCCCATCATCTGTAATACTTCCTCCACCGCCACAAGCGAAGAGAAAAAATGAACATAAAAGTGCAAAACCTACTTTATATGCTGACCTCATTGTCAGGCTCCCTGTTACATTAAGATTAAACTAAATAATTATTATAGTTACTTATAGATTAACAATACGCAAATATCTTGTAACTTTACCATAACTCTATTGTTTTCTGTGTCATTTATCCGTTAAAACTTTCACTTTTTGGCCATTTCCTAAAAGGGCGATTCCTGCTAGTCTTTAGCCCATTCAATACAGATCTAAAAATATTATAATGAAAAGGAATACTCTGTGAGTAAACAACGCAAGCTCGGACTCACGAGCAAAATTTTAATCGGCATGGGAATGGGCATTCTATTTGGCCTCGCATTAAGAAACTTCTTCCCTGGTAGTGCGTTTATTCAAGAATACATCACCGATGGATTCTTACATGTTATTGGCACTATCTTTATTTCCAGCTTAAAAATGCTCGTCGTACCGCTAGTATTTATTTCACTTGTTTGTGGTACTTGTTCCCTAAGCGACCCATCTAAACTGGGGCGTCTAGGTGGTAAAACCATTTCATTCTATTTATTCACTACTGCTATTGCGCTCACCATTGCCATTTTAGCCGCGGTGATTATCCATCCAGGTAATGCCAGTCTTGCAGGTAACGCATTAGAATACACAGCAAAAGATGCACCGAGTCTGTCTGAAGTCCTTATTAATATCGTACCCACCAACCCTATGCAAGCCATGAGTGAAGGCAATATGCTGCAGATCATTCTATTTGCCGTTATTTTTGGTTTTGCTATCTCACACATAGGTGAACGTGGTGCTCGTGTCGCGTCATTCTTCAATGACCTTAATGAAGTTATCATGCGTGTAGTCACGCTGATTATGCAGTTAGCGCCTTATGGTGTATTTGCCTTAATGGCAACACTGAGCTTAACGCTAGGCCTAGAGACCTTTGGCAGTGTGGTTAAATACTTCTTCTTAGTCGTCGCGGTATTATTTATCCAAGGCCTAGTAGTTTACCCCACATTATTAAAGCTGTTTTCAGGCTTAAGCCCACTGATGTTTTTACGTAAAATCCGTGACGTACAATTATTTGCATTCAGTACGGCCAGCTCAAACGCGACATTGCCTGTCACGATTGAAACCGCTGAACACAGAATGGGTGTAGACAATAAAATCGCCTCATTTACCCTACCATTAGGTGCCACACTTAACATGGATGGCACGGCCATTATGCAGGGTGTTGCCACGGTATTTATTGCGCAAGTATTTGGCATTGAATTAAGCATTATGGATTATGCAACGGTTGTTGTTACCGCAACGTTGGCATCTATCGGTACAGCGGGTGTGCCTGGCGTGGGCTTAATTATGCTTGCCATGGTGCTTAACCAAGTCGGTTTACCGGTTGAAGGTATTGCATTGATTATTGGTGTCGACAGAATGCTAGACATGATCCGCACAGCGGTTAACGTAACCGGTGATGCTGTCGCAACAGTGATTATTGCTAAATCTGAAGGTGAGTTTAACGAAGAAATCTTTAATAACTCACAAGCGGGTAAAGCAGCAAAAAGCTTTGAAGAGCAAGTGCTAAACAGTAAATAACTGGCTTAGTCAGCTCGAATATAAAAAAGCGCTAATATAGCGCTTTTTTTGTATAACTAAGGCATTATCATTGGCTTACCCCATAAAATATAATCAATATCAGAGCACAATGAATATGGACATCACTTTATTAGCCAGTTTAGCGGTTATTCATTTAGTCGCATTAATGAGTCCAGGGCCAGACTTTGCCATCGTCGTTAAAATGGCCACGCAACAAACACGCTTAACTGCCGTTTATTGCGCCTTAGGGATCGCCGCCGCTATTTTGGTTCACACGTTATTGTCACTCTTGGGGATCAGCGTGATGATCCAACAATCACCTGTGGCTTATATTGTGGTTCAACTTATTGGGAGTGGTTATTTGGCTTGGATGGGATTTGGCGCGCTAACATCAGCTTTAAAAGCACTTAAATTAAAACGTCAACCAGCTACTGTAGTGACTTCACCTATCGACAATGTGGCACAAATGTCGTCATTTAAGGGGTTTAAAATTGGCTTGTATACCAACCTGCTCAACCCCAAAGCATTAATCTTTTTTATTACGCTGTTTACGGTACTCATAACCCCGCAAGTGAGTTTTGCCACTAAAGCCGCCGCGGCAATATTATTATTTAGCCTGTCTTTTATTTGGTTTGGCTTATTAGCATTAGTGTTATCTAAACCGCGAATTCAACAAAAACTACTCGCGGCCAATACCATTATTGATTTATTAGTGGGGATCATTTTTATTGCTGTCGCCGTCACTATAGCGAGTAATATTGCCAGCAATATAATGAGTCAGTGGCTAGCTTGATAATTGCCATGGGTTAACACGCTTGTAATTTGTCCCGCGGCGCTTGAAGTAGCCTGCGGGCAATATAATCAACCAACACATTTAAACCTGCCGTGAACATCAATAACAATAACGCGCCACTAAAGCGGATTTCAGCAAAGTTACTGTCCACATAAAACCCTAATGTCATTACGCCTAACATACCTAAAATGGCCGTTTCGCGAATAATAACCTCAAAGCGATAAAACAATAACCCCATAAAGTGTGGATAAATTGCAGGTAACACCACATAGCTATAGTGATCTAATCGTGGGCGATAAGTTAACGGCACAATAATATCATCCGACTGCCGAGCCATTAAAAAGACCATTAATCCGCTATTGTGCAATGCTAGCGCAATGATTGCCGGTAGCATAGATGGGCCAAGTAACAACATAAACACAAACGCTAATAAATATTCGGGCAATGAACGCAATATTAAATTCACCCCACGCATTAGCATGATGACCCATTTGGGCATCATCAATGTCGTATTAAGCGGTAACATTATTAAGGTTAATACATGGGTTAAGCCCAACGCGCAGCAAGCTAAAACTAACGTAGCGATAATCCCAGGCCACACTTGGACGCGCACTAACTCATAAGCCCATTCACCGACCGCAACAAGCGTGTCTGCAGCAAACCAGGTTGTAAGCGTTTGCCCTTGGAGCATCGGCGGTAAAATATCTATCGAGATAAAGCGCCAAATCAATTGCGGTTGAAGCACGGGTAATTCAGGTAAAAAATACACTGCTAACGGTAAGTAAACCCATAACATCGCAGGCTTCGCCCAAAAACGAATAGTCCCTATTAAGGCGATAAACAAGATTAACAGCGCCCCGCCCTGCTGGTAATGGCCTTGACGAAACGCAGACTCTAAATAAAACCCTAGCGTCGGCATACCAATAAACCCTAATACCGCACTGCTTCGAAGCGCACACTCAAAACGATAACGAATATATGCCACAATTTGCGGGTACATGTGCATCCAGCGGCCATAAATCAATGCAGATAGTCTGTCTGTGCCTTTAGGCAGAGCAAACACTGTTTGCGGGGGTGCTTGCTGTAAAATATCGGCAAATACGCGAGCAAACGTGGCGGCATATGGCAGACCAATGGCTAAAATACCGGTAAGCGGTGATAAACCAAAAACTTGTAAAAAAATCAGCGCCCAAAAAATTTCATGAATAGCCCGAATAAAGGCGCACATGGCCGCTATCAAAGGGTGTTGATAGGCTAGCGCTAATGGAAATCCGAGCAATAGCCCCAGGCAAATTCCTAATAACGCAAAGCTGATGGTTTGCCAAACGGCCTCTAATAAATATTCGGTTGCGCCAAAATCAGGTGTGATAAACCCCGTAAACATCCGCCCAAGTTCAGCCCAAGGCTCTAATGCAATCACTTCTGTGTCGGCAAAAAACCAACACACAAGCACCAGTAGAAATAACCCTAGGGTTATTTTTTGCCAGTGGCCAATAGAAGGAAAAAAACGTATCGAAGCGGTATTTGCCATCTTGTTAGGGTTAATCTGCACGATGAGGCGATTCATCGGCCACAACATAATGCTGAGACAAATGGGCCAGAGTGAGTTGCTTAGCGTTAGCATCTAGCGCCACTTTGCCTGCACTAATCACAATAATGCGATCAAAATGTGCCAACGCCAGCTCAGCATCGTGCAAAACACAAATAACACTTTGATGTGATTGTTTCACTAAATTGAGCAACCTAACACCCATGAGTGGATCTAACGCCGAAAAAGGCTCGTCACCCATAAATACTGGTTGTTGCTGAAATAACGCACGAGCAAGCGCGACACGTTGGCGTTGACCGCCAGAGAGCTCGCTGACTTTTTTTTGCAGTGGCATATTCAATTCAAGCTGTTGGCAAATAGCGCTAATGTGTTGCTGTGGTTGTGCAAACGGTAGCAACAAATTAACCATATTATACCAACGAGAATGACGTGCTAATCCGCCGATAAACACATTATGAAAAATAGACAGATTGTCGACTAAACCTTGTGCCTGTGAACACAAACACGTTTGCTCAGCCAGTTGTTGATACAGATGATGTAACAAGGTCGTTTTACCGACACCCGACGGCCCCAAAATCGCAATATGCTCATTGGCATTGAGTGCCAAGCTGATGTTGGGCAAAATAATTTTTTGCCCATAACCTAAATCAGTATCAACAACGGTCAGCATTAATCTAACATTCCAATGGCTTTCGCCACACGTTCAATAGGCTCGTAATCACTGTTACTCGCTGGTACAAATGATTCGCGCGGAAAACTGTCTAATAAATCTTTATCTTTCATGCCGATTAAGGTTTTGGTTAGCTTGTCTTTAAAACCTGCACCATAAACAGTGTCTACACCAGAATGCACTGTCCATTGGTAATCAGGATAAGTAGGACTTTGCCAAATCACGCTGACTTTTGACGTGTCAACTTCACCTTTTTCAACAGCGGTGTCCCACACTTTGTAATTTACCGCGCCCACTTGATACACACCGGCCTCGACCTGGCTAATAGTACGGCTATGGTCGCCCGAAAAACCAATGCGCTTAAAGATTTTATCGACAGATTGACCCACATTACTTTCAATAAAATACTGCGGCATTAAACGCCCAGATGTTGAGTCTTTTGAACCGAACGTAAAGGTATAATCATTTAATACCGGAAAACTATCGGTTGCAGTTAACTTCGTAGAATGATGCGCAATAATATAGCTTTTGAAAAATTGGTCTTCAAAACCTTGGGCAATGGCCTCTGAACCCGGCACTAAACGGCGGGCTTGTACACCAGATAAGCCACCAAACCAGGCTAACTGAACTTGATTATTACGAAAGGCGGTGACTGCGGCAGAGTACGACTTTACTGGCACATATTTTACTTCAACGCCTAATTGCTCAGACAAATACACAGCGACTTTATCAAAGCGAGTGCGTAACTGGCTTTCATCTTCATCTGGAATAGCAGTAAACGTAAATGTTTCACTAACCGCAACGGTTGAAAACAAGCTTAAAACGCCTGCCAATATCATTCCTGTAAATTTCATCTTAATCCTTTGATTATCCATTAATGGCATTATTCTAACGTCCTACGACAACTTAACCTAGAGCCGCAAGCATAATAGTGCAGGATATTTATTACGGTTAATATTCAACCAAACAAATAGATAAGGTACTATCGATGAAATATAATTCTTTTCATATCACCTTCGTTAAGGATAAAAATGCGTATATTGGTCATAGAAGACGATCCCATTTTATCGCATCACTTAACGGTGCAACTGAGCGATGCGGGTAATCAGGTACAAGTGGCCTTAACCGCCAAAGAAGGCTTTTATCAAGCAACGAATTACCCTATTGATGTGGCCATTATTGACCTAGGCTTGCCAGACCAAGACGGTATCAGCTTAATAAAATCACTGCGATCGGCCGATGTAAAAGCACCCATCATCATTTTAACAGCACGCTTAACCTGGCAAGATAAAGTTGAAGGACTCAACGCTGGCGCCGACGATTACCTAGTCAAACCTTTCCAAAAAGAAGAGCTCATCGCCAGGCTAGATGCCATCGTACGTCGAAGTGGTGGTTTTGTTCGCTCCGTCATTACCAGTGGTCCATTACAATTAGATTTAGCCGCCAAACAAGTCAGCCTGCAACAAACACCACTAGACATCACCGCATTCGAATACCAACTACTGGAATATTTAATGCGCCATTGCCATGAAGTGGTGGCCAAACAGCGTCTACTTGATGTGATTTATGCCGATAAAGAAGGCGATCCAAATACTATCGAAGTGATGATAAGCCGATTGCGGAAAAAGCTCAGTCAAGGTGGGATAATCGACCCAATTATGACTATTCGCGGCCAAGGATATAAATTTAACCACCCATGCGACTAACTCTGCAGCCCAAAAAGCGTTTACTCACAAGGATGTTTGTCACCTCCTTGTGCATCATTGCCCTCGTCGGGTTTGGCTTAGCCTGGTTAATTAATTTACTCCACGCCCAAAATCGATATAACCAAACCACCAGCGAACTTATTGCTAAATTGCCCATTATTGCCGCAGAATTTCGCGAAAACAATTTAGTGCCGATAACCCAGGCCCGCGAAGGTGACGACATTGATATTCAATACATTATGGCAACCTGTAATGCGCGTTATGACACGTTATGGCGTTCAGAATACGCCACTGACTTACACCTAAGCCAAATATGCGAACAATACCTCACCATTAAAGACGATTTGCCGCCGTTTTATCTTAACTTTAACCAAAGTCAAAGCTACTTTGCTTACCTGCTGAGTATTGATGTTGACGCGCAAATGTACCATTTATTGATATTACAAGATGCCAGTGAGCTTAAAGCCGAACTGAGTCAGTTTAATCGACTCACCTATTTTAGGCTCGCGATAGTGTTACTTGTTGCGTTGTTATTACTGATCAGCGCAGCCTATTGGAGCATGCGCCCCTTAGCGCAATTAAAACTTGAGTTGATTGAGCTTCAACGTGGACGCAAACAGCGGTTATCTCACGATTATCCAGAGGAATTGCAAGGGATCACTACCGCGCTCAATCAATTAATCACGCAAGCAGATGATCGCCAAGCGCGTTATCAAAATGCGATGAATGACCTTGCTCACAGCCTTAAAACGCGTTTAGCCGCAAGCATCGCTATTATTGACGACCGCAGCTTAGAGAGACAGCAACAAAACCAACAAATTCTTGAACAAATTAATGACATGGACCACCTTGTTCAATACCAGCTCAAGCGCGCCATGCTGGGCCAACAAGGGCTGCACTCTCAACACACCGAGCTGCTGCCCATTGTTGAATCGCTCGCCCAAATGCTCGCTAAACTGTACCAACAAAAACACATTTCATTGAGCCACAATATCAGTGACCATCTTGCGCTGCCGCTAAGCAAAGGCGATGTAATGGAGCTGCTAGGTAATTTAATGGAAAACGCGTGTAGGCTGTGCATAAACCAAGTCAGCGTGAATGCTCACATAAAAGATGGCAACACTATATGCCTAAGCGTAGAAGATGACGGCCCCGGAGTGGATGACGCTATAAAACAAAAAATTATACAACGAGGTATACGAGCCGACACGCAATCACCCGGCCAGGGCATTGGGCTAGCCGTTTGCCATGAGTTGGTCAATAGCTATGGCGGCACGCTCACTATTAACACCAGCTCGTTGGGCGGCGCGGCATTTATTATTGAGCTTCCGATCTAGTTGACACGATCTAGAGAACACGCCGGAAGCGCTAGCACTGTTGAGTAAAAACGTTAGCTCAGTGGTGCATATAATTGCTCTGCACGATTAAACATGGCCCAAGACGTTGCAATATATTTATCGTTGCTAATGGGCACATTACCACGATGGCTGTGAGTAAAACCGGCAGGCGCTATCACCATGGTGCCTTTTTTAGGGCTGATTTTACGCTGCTGGTAATAAAATTCTGTCTCTCCGCCCTCTTCAACATCGTTTAAATAAAACATGTATAACACCACACGGTGCAAGGCTTCATTATGGCCATTTTGCGGAAACTGCTCCGAATGCCAATGCGGATAACCCCCAACGCCTTTTTGATAATGTTGAATATTGATAGTTCCACTGCGATACAAATACTTTGTTAAGGTGCTGGCTCTAGGCTTACCTAACGCATCAAAATTGTTAGGCGTTAATGTCTGAGCTTGACCTTGCTCGTCGGTCACTTGCACCGATACCGCGCCCATCAATGCTAATGAATATTGGGTAAAATAATCCGTCATCTGCGTAAACGTCGCAGCCAACAGCTCATTTTTTAAGTCAGCTAAATCGGTAAACGCATCTAACATTAAATCACGGCTACGTTTTTTTTCGTTATCCACACCAAAGCCAGTTTGACCAGGGCCAACATTGGGGTGCGCATTAAAAGCAGCAACTAGGCGGTCACACAAATCATCGCTAATAGAATTGGGATATACTTCAATAAAATCCATAGAGGGTAACTATTATTTGTCCATTTATAGTATTATGCTGCCACGCCAACAAAGGCCCTGTAAAGCATAAAGGCAAACATAGCGTGTTGTTCTATCACGTCACCATGACTACATTATGAAAAAAAACCAAAAAGTCGCTGTAGAACAACTTGAAGTGGGCACGTTTATTCGTCTTCCTATTTCGTGGAAAGACCACCCATTCTTGTTTAGCAGTTTTAAAATCAAAAATAGCGCCCAAATTGAGCTAATCAAAGGATTAGGACTTAAGGATGTGTTTTTCGACCCTGAAAAAAGTGACATTGAACCAGTTACCTCCACTGACGCTCTACAACCGCCGACAGAAGAAGAACTTGCTACGCTAAAAGAGCAAATGCTTAGCGACAAAACGGCCAAAATTGATGAACAGAAAAAGCTCAAACGTGATCTGAAGAAAACCGAACAACAGTTTGAACGTTCAGTCGCCATGATGCGCTCGATGGTGTCAAAAGTGAGCAGTCGCCCACTCAATGCCGTTGGCGAAGCCAAAGATTTAATTAGTAACATGACCAATATGTTGCTCAACTCAGACAATCTTGCGTTGCATTTAATGGGCGATGCTAAAAACGATGAGCATATTTATCACCACTCACTCAACGTAGCCATGCTATGCATGTTAATGGCTAAAGAACTTGGCTGGTGCCGCGAAGAAGTTGAAACTATTGGCCTTGGTGCGTTATTTCACGACATTGGTAAACTCAAAGTACCCAGTACGATTCTCAATAAACGCGTCCCACTGTCTGCGCCAGAAGAAAACTTTATCAAACAACACCCGTTAATGAGTATTAACTTTTTAAAGTTAGCCGACAGCTTCCCAGAAGAAGCCAAACCGTTAATCGCAAATCATCACGAATTTTTAGACGGTAGCGGTTTTCCACAAGGACTTAAAGCAGATAAGCTTGATAAGCTGTCGCAGCTGATTGCGGTGGTAAATGAATACGACAACTTGTGTAATGGCACTGGCCAGATTAAGGGTAAACCGCCGAGTGTGGCACTGGGAATGCTGTACAAAAACTACAATGAAAAGCTCAACACTGAATACGTGAGTAAGCTCATTAAAATGCTGGGCATTTATCCACCTGGCAGCATTGTTGAGTTATCGAGTGGCCAGTTTGCCATGGTGATGTCGGTTAATTTACAGCAGTTATTATTTCCCAACATCGTGGTGTATGACCAACTCGTGCCCAAAGACCAGGCGCCAATCATTAGTTTACAAAATCACAATATCTCTATAGTGCGCAGCTTACCGGCAGCGGGACTGCCTAAAATAATTCACGCTTATCTTAACCCAAGAGATAAAATCAGTTTTGGTATCGGCACAAATTAAACTCGCCTCAATAAGCTGTATTAATCAAAAAGCCACTTGTTTTAGCAAGTGGCTTTTTGTTGCACGCGATTTACGGATATAAAATGTGAAGGTTAAGTCTGTAATGACTCTCTATCGCGATAAAAAATAAATCTCTCACAAGGTTAATACCATTCCGCATTAATAAGTGACCACTCAGAATGCGTCCAGCGGTTTTTGATTAAGGCGTCGCTATGTAGTAATGGTTGTTCCCTTTCAAATAGCGAGAACGCAGAGCAAAAGCCGCTGGGGCATTCCTTTCAGGCGAGTTTTAAAAGGGCTTACACTGCGTTGCATGACTTCGAAAGAGAATAACTATTCATTCAGTCATTCGCCTTGTTTAAGCCCTTTTAAATTCTCGCTGAGAGATCACTTATTAACGCGGAATGGTATAAATTACAACCAGCCTTTGCGTTTAAAGAAAAAGTAAGTTCCAGCAGCACTGGCTAGCATTAATGCGACTGCCATTGGGTAACCAAAGCGCCAATCAAGTTCTGGCATAATATGAAAGTTCATTCCATAGCTGCTCGCAATCAAGGTTGGCGGTAAAAATACCACTGCCGATACCGAAAATATCTTAATAATCTTGTTTTGTTGTAAACCACTAAAGCCCATTGCCGCGTCGAGTAAAAACTGTAACTTATCGAAAATAAACTGACTGTGAGGCATTAATGATTCAATGTCAGACAACATTTCACGAATAGACTTTAAGTTCTCATCAGACAAACTGTCACGGTAATAACGTTGCATATACCGTAATGAGCGCTGGGTATCGAGCAAACTTAAGCGGATTTTACCGTTAGAGTCTTCTTGTAAGGTAATGAGTTTAAATACATCATCAAGCTCGTCGTCGTTAAACACTTGTTCGCCGACATTTTCTAATACGCTATATACGTCTTCGATTAAGTCAGACAAGTAATCCACTTTTAAATTAAATAACTCTAATAACAAGCCTTGTGGAGTAGTGATGTCTAAACGACCTAAACGCAAATAGTTACGCAATAAACGGATTAAACCAACATCTTCTTCACGAATGGTCAGAAGAAAATCTTTACGTAAGTTAAACGATACGTTTACTGCTCGTACATCTGAACTCACGCGTTGTGGAAATAACGAGTTAATGTGTAGGCCGTCTTGGTTTTGGTAAAACCGTGCCGAGGCCTCAATTTCTTTAATATCTTCTTCGTCGGGCACTTCTTCAGCAGAAAACAACCTCAACCATTGACGTTCGGCATCATCGGGCTTTAATAAATCTAACCACAATGTCGACTCAGGTACCTTGTCACCCACGTTTAATTCTGTGGTAACCAGTTGTCTATTTTGATAGGCGTATGCAGTGATCATCGCTCCCCCAAAGTTTGTTAAACCATTAAAGGTATAACAAACAAAAATGCTCAAAAATTGGCGCTAGTTTACTCAACTAAAGCGTAATGAAAAGCAAAAAACTGATCCGCGATAAATAATCGTACCAGTTGATACTAAAAAATGATGATTCAATATAAAAAAGCGCCCTTATTGGACGCTAACATGGCGAGATAAATAACCCTAATTGATGCTTATTCGCCTTTTAAACGTCGGTCTAACTGATCTTTTAAGTTAGCGGGTACACCTTTAATTAAAATGGTGTCAGACACGGGGTCATAAATCACACGCTCACCTAAATGTCCGCCGTCAAAACTTAATGTTACGCCGCCGCCAGTGCCCGAAAACTTTTTCAAGCTGCGTAAACTGGCTTTATCAGCCGGAAACTCTTCATCGAGCTCATAACTGCCGCCACAAGCAAAATCATAAAATGAATCCATACCAGAGTCAGCTAATTCATCGGCCAAGTCTTTTACTTCAATCACTTCACCCGCATCTGCTCGCTCTGAGCAATACTCAAACACTTTATTACGACACTCTTGACGCTCATCTTTAGTCAGCTCACTGCCAGCCACAAAATCTTCAACCGCATGAATTAACGTCTTGTTTTGCGCTTTGGTGTTTACCCCTTCAACGCAGCCCATAAAGTCTAAAAAGAAATCAGCCACTTTACGACCGGCACGGCCACGAATAAACGAAATATACTTACGTGAACTTTTATCTGCTTGCCACTCGGTTAAATCGATGCGCGCCGCTAACTGAATATTGCTTAAATCTAAATGATTGTTTTGCGACAATTCCATGTCATCTAATACTGTCATCGACGATTTTGCACTCAATAACGCCACAAACAAATAGTCGCTCGTCATGCTGGTGTAGCAAGACATCAACAAAAATCCGCCCTGGCTAAAATCGTACTTGGCTAACTCTTGTTGCAATAACTGGCTTGCTTGACCACTAAACTCAACAAAGCCTAAGTCGCCGTTGCGGTAACCGGTTAACGCATTCGCAAATTCATCGTTGGCTTCGCCATCATCACCGTGAGTGCCAAAAAAACCAAAGCCCTTACCCGCTTTACCTGAGTAAGTCTGGTGTAATTCTTCTAACATGGTTTCAACAGCGTTGGTATTCAACAACGGTTGCGGACGTAAACGACAGCGCATTTGTCCCTGACCGTCTTGAGAAATTTCGTGAATAATTGCTTGCTCAATACTAATAGCCATAAGCCTTGTTAACCCTAGTCTGTCGCAGATGATAATTTAAAAAAGAATGATATCAGACCCACCGTATAAATCGAACAAGGGTTTGCGATATTCCTTAACCAGGTCGAATAAAACTTGAGGCGATTAACGACTAAATCCGTTATTATATGCAGCTAATTCATTCTTTATCGAAGTTTTCTGACTATGGCAATTCAATCTAAATACACCAACACTCAAGTTGAAGCACTTATCAGCGAGCTGCTTGCTACCCTGGCTAAGCACCAAGCACCTACCGATTTAAGCCTAATGGTATTAGGTAACTGTGTAACCCATTTACTTGACAAAAAAGTGCCCAATGAGTCACGTCAAAAAGTGGCAGAGCAATTTGCAAAAGCGTTAACACAGTCGGTTAAGTAATCGACAAAATAAAATTTATCACTAAGGCTAACAATCAGTTACACTGAATTAGTCTGTGATGATAACGTAGGAATACGAGTTAAGATGATCGAGCGCAAAAAGCAGCAAATGACGCGTGACAAAGTATCGCGTTTAGTTAATTGGGGTCACTGGTTTGCCTTCTTTAATGGCATATTGGCGATGTTAATTGGCGCTCGATATATTGGCAGCGTGGGCTACCCAGAAACCTTTATCGGTTGGGCCTATTTGACCATCAGCACCATTGGCCATTTTACCTTTTTAGCCTTCATCGGCTACCTATTATTTATTTTCCCAATTACCTTACTGCTACCTTATTCTAAAATCTTACGTGGTTTTGCCGCGTTTATTGCGTCACTCGGGCTCTACGCCCTACTGTATGACACCGTCATTTATGATGACTACGGTATTCATTTAAGTCCATTTGCATTCGACTTAGCCTGGCAAGACCTCAATGCATTACTCCACAGTACCTCTTATATTATTACGCCCATCGTCATTGTGTTAATTGAGTTAACTGTTGCAAACTTTTTGTGGAAGCGCATCGATAAAATACAGAAAAAACAATGGGGCAACCGCGTTGTGCTGTTTGTCGGTGCGTGTTTTGTCAGTAGCCACTTGTTTCACATTTGGGCTGATGCCACCAGCATGACAGAAGTCACCCGCTTCGACGACGCCTATCCTGTTTCATACCCAGCGACTGCACGCTCGTTTATGGAAAGCCACGGTATTGACAGCAGCATGCAAACGCCCCAATCACGCAGTGAAAAATCGCGTAAACTCAGCTACCCGATTAATCCAATGCAGTGCAATGCCGACACTCAACAAAACGTGTTATTGATTAGTATCGACAGTCTGCGTGCTGATATGGTCGATAACGACACCATGCCATTTTTAAGCCAGTACCGTAATAAAAATCAACGATTTACAAAGCATTTCAGTGGTGGAACAGATTTCGACACCAGCATGTTTACGTTAATGTACGGCTTACAGGGTAATTACAGCGATCGTAAAGAGTTTGCCGTGACTAGCCCAATACTGACCAACATCTTAACTGAGCAAGGCTATCAGCAAGCGTTTTTTGCGCCAACGGTAAGTAATGACATCACCAACAGCGCAATGTTTAAAGGCTTGCAAATACATACCAGCGAAGGCGCTAACGGCAGTGCTGATGCAGACATTAATACCATCAATGCTGTCAACGCGTGGCAAGCAAGCCAAAAGCAACCCTGGTTTGCCTTAGTTAACCTCACAGCGCCAAAAGACTACGACACGCCTATCGGTTTTTTAGGGGTACAAACCATTAAACCGAAAATGGAGTTAAAACCAGCGCAAAAGGTATTATTTAATCAATACCGTCAATCGCTTAACTTTATAGACCAGCAACTGTCTAACTTACTGAATAATGTTAGCGACGACACGGTAGTGATCATTACCGGTACTTATGGCCAAGTGTTTACCAGTAACAGCAGCGACGCCCGCAACGACTTATCGCCTGGGAATGTGAATGTGCCACTCATTATTCATTGGCCAGACACCTATGGCAATAAAGTGAATTACCGCACCAGCCACTACGGTATTGCTCCAACCATACTCAGCCATGTTTTAGGTTGTACCAACCCTAGCACCGACTTTAGTGCGGGTCGCAGCCTATTAGAGCCCAACAGTGAGACCTGGGTGTACATCGGCGACAGCCGCCGCTTTGCGATTTATCAAAAATCTGAAATCACTGTCCTTGACCGCTTCGGTAAATACCGTATTTATGATGTTAACTACGATAAGCGCCTAGATAAAAAAATGAGTGCACCTGAGTTAATTCAAGTCATGCGAGAAGGCCGTAGACTCTATAATCAATAATACTGTTGCGGCTAATTGTGTTTGATTAGCCGCA
Organism: Shewanella sp. MF05956; assembly: GCF_059758055.1. NCBI lineage: Bacteria > Pseudomonadati > Pseudomonadota > Gammaproteobacteria > Alteromonadales > Shewanellaceae > Shewanella > Shewanella sp. MF05956. The sequence goes on from NZ_JCAYNV010000006.1 coordinate 112,959, forward strand.
CTGTTACCTGTTGATTCATTGAGCTGCCGAGTTACGATAAAACCATTTTTCAAACATAGTTACGACCCATTCCCCGCACGACATCACTTTTGTAACAGCGCTCTCGTCATATACTGCCGCAGCAGCCGAATCGTTGGCAATGGATCAATAGTCTGAGCGTTGGTAGTTGAAAGTTCAATAGCCGGATAGTTGGAAGTTCAATAGCCGGATAGTTGGAAGTTGAATAAGCGGATAGTTGGATAGTTGGATAGTTGGATAGTTGGATAGTTTATAGCCAATCGGCAATTAGCATATAACTAACTGCTTGCGCTCATTAATTACTGTTGATAAAGTGCATAACCACTTAGTTACCCCAGTTGTTAACACTCACTAAGTGCTGATGTATACATCAAACAAATTCGGTATGTAGCGCAGCCCGGTAGCGCACTGTCATGGGGTGTCAGGGGTCGGAGGTTCGAATCCTCTCATACCGACCAAATTAAATCTAATGATGGTATATCATCTCTATTAGATAAAAAAAATCCCATTTTAGCGTCGCTAAAATGGGGTTTTATTTTTACGTTTAACGAGTAAGTCTATGTGTTCCTCTTCACGCCTGACGGGATCGAATTCCTATCACATCAGTTATTTATGATTCAATGATCAATTAATTGCTTCGTGTAACTCTTGATACATCAACTCGCGCATTTTAAACTTTTGGATTTTCCCCGTCACCGTCATGGGGTATTGGTCGACGAATTTGATGTAGCGCGGCACTTTAAAATAAGCAAACTTTTCGGTTAAAAAGTGGCGAATATCGTCTTCGGTAATCGCAGCATTGGCGCGAACTTTAATCCAGGCACAGACTTCCTCACCATATTTGTCACTTTGCACGCCAAATACTGCGGCATCTTGTACATCTTTGTGAGTGTAAAGTTTTTCTTCAATCTCCCTTGGGTAAATATTCTCACCGCCGCGAATGATCATGTCTTTAATACGACCCACAATTTGCACATAACCCAGCTCATCCATTTGGCCAATATCGCCAGAATGTAACCAACCGGCACTGTCAATGGTGGCCGCAGTTTTCACCGGGTCATTCCAATATCCTTGCATAACACAGTAACCGCGACTGCAAACCTCGCCGGGTTGGCCAATCGGCAATACCTCACCAAACTCATTAATAATTTTAACCTCGGTGTGCGGCAATGCACGGCCAACGGTAAGCACCTGTTTTTCTATGGGTGAGTCAATTTCGGTAATGTGATTCAGTGGGCTGCATTCAGTTTGCCCATAACCAATTAACACTTCCTTCATGTACATCAAATCTTGTACGCGGCGCATCACTTCTTCAGGACACGTCGCCCCTGCCATAATGCCAGTGCGCAATGAACTGAGATCAAATGAACTAAATTGCGGATGCTCTAACAAGGCAATAAACATGGTTGGTACACCATGTAATGCGGTGCAGCGCTCTTTGGCAACCACTTGCAACGTTGTTATTGGGTCAAATGATTCACCGGGATATATCGCTGCCGAGGCATGAATCACACTCGCTAAACTACCTAACACCATGCCAAAGCAATGATACAAAGGCACTGGAATGCATAATTTATCTGTTTGGCTCAACCCCATCGCATCAGCAACTAAATAAGCATTATTTAGGATATTATGATGCGATAGCGTCGCACCTTTAGGGCTGCCAGTGGTACCCGAAGTAAATTGAATATTAATTGCATCATTGGGTGTTAACGACTCTGCGATGCATGCCAATGTGTGTTTATCTTCTGCGCTAACACTTTGCAATAAATCATTAAAATTAAGCATGCCCGGCGACGTTTCGTTGCCCATTCGAATAACATAATCGAGTTCAGGTAACGCTGTAGAGTGGAGTTCACCTATCTTGCTACAGGCGAGTTCAGGTAGGAGTTCATTTAACATCTGCAGGTAATCACTAGACTTAAACTTGTCGGCACAGATCACCGCACGACAACCTACATTACCTAATGCATATGCTAACTCTTCGGGTCGATAAGCGGGGTTAATACACACCATAATCGCGCCAATTTTTGCGGTGGCAAACTGCGTTAAACACCACTCAATATTATTAGGCGACCATATCCCAACTCTATCTCCGGGTTGAATACCCAACTTAATCAATCCCGTCGCTAACGCATCAATTTGTTCACAATATTGGCGATAGGTCCAACGGATGTTTTGATGGTGTACAACTACCGCTAAATTTTCAGGATACTTGCTCGCAATGTCAGTTAAATACTGCCCAATGGTTTTAGAGATAAGCGGCGTGGAATGATTACCATGATATTCACTTGAATTGAGCGGGAATTGTGTTTGATGATGTTTGATGGTCATTTAAGCCTCCTTGCGTGCCATTGTTTAGGACAAACTACCTAAAGAACGACATCAGTCACAAGCAAAATAACCCTTCATTAGACTAAAGATGCATGGGGAATAATCTTTACAGACACGTTAACAATGTCAATACAAACGCAGTAAGGCCACTACAACGTAAAGAGAAATAAGGCTTAACCGATAAGTATAATACCTATGACTCACATAAATATTGATTTGACGCATATTTTAATTAAAAATCGACCAAATGACTGGTGTTTTTACTTTTGGCGCCGATACACACTTTATCAATCACTTTAATAGCGGCTCTCATCAACAACATTATGCCTGACACTTTATCGACATTATTTTCTGTTACTGATGAAAGCCTACTCATTATTGGTAATTTCCAACCTCTTGTTGTATTCATCTCAATAGCTATAGCGGTTTTTGCCTCTTACATGGCTATGCAAGTCGCATCGCAAGCGACCGTAACGCTTAACGTATTCAAACGGCACTTACTGATCTTTTGCGGCAGTATCGCCTTAGGAGGCGGAGTGTGGTCGATGCACTTTATCGGTATGTTGGCATTTAGCTTGTGTACGCCGGTGAGTTACAACGTCGGGATAACCGCTTTATCATTTTTGCCGAGCATTGCTGCATCGTGGGTGGCGCTCAATGTAATTTCTATTGAAAAACCCCAATTAAGCCATTTTGTAGTCGGCGGAATTTTAGTCGGCGCAGGCATTGGCACCATGCATTATGTTGGCATGGCAGCCATGGAAATGGCGCCACTATTGCGTTATGACATGTTTTATTTTGGCTTATCCATTGTGGTTGCTGTGGCATTAGCCATTTTATCTTTGTGGATCCGCTTTAGCTTAAATCACTTAGGCCGCTTAACACTCACTGACTTACATAAGAATATGATTGCAGCGGTCGTGATGGGCTTTGCGATTTCAGCGATGCATTATACCGGCATGGCAGCGGCACGTTTTGTTAGGCCTGCTGGATTTGAGTTTTCAGATCAAACCAAAATGGTATCGCTTTACCTTGGCATTGCGGTTGCCACAATGACCGTAGTGATTATTCTTTTTGTATTAACCGTCAACATGCTGATCAAATATCAAGCATCATTACATCAAACTAAACTCAGTGAAGCACGATATCGCGCCACCATATCAACTGCGGTTGACGGTATCATTACCTTTAACGATAAAGGCATGATTGAAAGCGGCAATAAATCGGTTGAAACCTTACTCGGCTGGCGACTAGAAGATGTTTGCCATCAAAATATCCGCAGCTTTATTCCAGCCACTTTTATCGATGACTTTAATATCTACCTGCGCAGTTATTCCGATGACACATTAAGTAATCAAATAAGTGATGGCCGCGATGTCGAAGCCATGCACGTTAACGGGCATACCATTCCTGTTAGAGTGTCTATTGGCCATGCCTGCATTGAAGGCAAAAGTCTGTTTGTAATGTACATCAGCGATTTGCGTCATCGTATTGAAATGCAGCGCGCCTTGATAAAAAGCGAAGCACAATTTCGTTCTCTCATTACCAATATTCCCGGTATTGCTTACCGCTGCTTAAATATTCAAGACTGGCCAATGGTGTTTATCAGTGATGCGGTCGAAAGCATTACTGGCTACCCCGCAAGCGACTATCTCGGCGCTCAGCCCAAACGTCATTTTTATGAACATGTGCATCCCGATGATCTTGATTTAATAGCGAGCCAAGTGACTACAGACAAGGTATTCACACTCGAGTATCGCATTATCAATGCCGATGGCGATATCCGTTGGCTGCTAGGTTACGGCACCCATGTGGATGGCTTAAACATTAATGATAAGTGGCTCGACGGTTTTATAATGGATATTACTGAGCGCAAAGCAATGGAGCAATCGTTGATGATTGCCAAAGATAAGGCAGAACAAGCCGCATCTGCACGCGCCGCTTTTTTAGCCAACATGAGCCATGAGATCCGCACGCCAATGAACGCCATTATTGGCTTTAGCGACATTTTACTCGACGATAAACTCCCACAAGAACAACATAAACACCTAAAAACCATTAACCAGTCGGCCAAGTCATTACTACACCTACTTAACGACGTACTCGACAGCGCCAAACTCGACAAAGGCAAGTTTGAGTTAGAAATGCGAGATTTCTCGGTTATTGAAGAAGTCGATTCAGTCGTGTCTACTTTATGGTTGCAAGCCAATGCTAAAGGGTTGCATTTAAATGTTAACGTGGCCTCAGAGGTTGCGCAGTCTTATCATGGGGCGCCAGATAGGATCCGCCAGGTACTCACCAACTTAATGGGTAATGCAATCAAATTTACCGCTGAAGGTGGCGTAAATATCGATGTCAGAGTTAAGCCCAGTGGTTGTATTGAATTTGCCATTGAAGACACCGGCATCGGCATGACACAAGCCCAACTCGCGTTGGTGTTTGATGCATTTGCCCAGGCCGATGCCAGTATGAATCGCCGCTTTGGTGGCACAGGGTTAGGCACGACCATCAGTAAACAATTGGTCGAATTAATGGGCGGTAAAATTACCGCAAAAAGCACCTATGGCAAAGGCAGCTGTTTTACCTTTTCACTGCCGTTAACCGCGCCAAAGCAAAGCCGGCGCGAAGCAGTCCCATTACTCACCCACAGCCTTAAACCATTGGCGATATTAGTTGTTGATGATATTCAGCAAAATATTGATTTATTGACCATAGTCATGAAACGCCAAGGCCATACCGTGATTACTGCACGCGATGGTAAGCAAGCCTTACTGCGGATGCAAAGTGATAATATTGATATCGTATTGATGGATGTGCAAATGCCTATCATGGATGGATTAACCGCATCACGACAGCGCCGTGAGCAAGAGCGTGAGCAACAATTACCACATATGCCCATAATTGCGTTAACAGCCAGCGTGCTGCCAGAAGATAAGCTTGCAGCACTTGAGGCAGGCATGGACGGATTTGCCAATAAACCCATTGATATTGCACTGCTAAATCATGAGATTGCCCAAGTCTTGAATCTTGAAAGTCATCATGAAACCCCAGACATGCAACACACTATCATCGATAGTAAACACGCAGTAAACGACAAAAAAGGCATTGCATTGTGGGGTGATAAAGCCACTCTGATAAAAGAAATCAATGGCTTTATGATTAAACAACAAGATTGTATTAGTCAGTTACAGAACTTAATTAGCGCAGATGACTGGCCAGCTGTGCATGCTCAATTACATGGTTTAAAAGGCTTAGCGGGTAATTTGTCATTGACGCAATTAACCCGATTACTCATCGATGCTGAGCGACTGGCACTCATATCGTCCGCAACGGAATTAGTTGCGCTGTTACCATCACTTGAGCAAGCATTTGCCCAGATAGCACAATACCTTGAGGCAGAACAAACTGATGAACGAGCTGAAGCTGAAGCCGCTGTGACAACGACTCAAACAATGGATGCTGCGCAACTTAAACAGCTTATTAATCGTATTCGCCTTGCAGCTAAAGAAAACGAGTACAATGATGTTGATGTTGACCTATTGATTGCTTCAACACCTAAATTGTATCGACCGCATTGTACTTCAATACAGCATGCATTAGACGACTTTGAATTTGAACAAGCATTAACAGAACTCGACAGCCTTGAGTCACTGATTAATGCATAGGTAACAGAACCCATCAGATGATATTTAACCGACAAGACAGTAAACAAACCATCCTGATTGTGGATGATGAACCAGTTAACCTTAGAGTATTGAAAAAAATACTTGAGGACCAATATCGGCTGATTTTTGCCAAAAGTGGTGAAGAAGCCCTACGATTAGTGCAACGAGAGCTGCCCAACTTGATTTTGCTCGATGTCATGATGCCTGAGATGACCGGATTTGAAGTGTGTGAGCAGCTTAAAGCTGACCCACTGAGCAAAGCCGTGCCGGTTATATTTGTCACCGCATTGAACGATGAAGTTGATGAAGCCAAAGGATTTGACGTAGGTGCGGTTGATTACATTACTAAGCCTATCTCCACGGCCGTCGTTAAAGCTCGCGTTAAAACCCATTTATCATTAGTGCAAGCGGATGATTTGCGCCGTACCCGTTTACAAGTCATTCAACGTCTAGGCCGTGCATCAGAATACAAAGACAATGAAACCGGCATGCACATTATGCGCATGAGTCATTTCTCTAAAATTATTGCCTTAGCCTATGGTTTTTCAGAGTTTGCTGCAGACAATTTACTCCACGCTGCGCCTATGCATGACATTGGTAAAATCGGTATTCCCGACAGCATTATGCTTAAGCCCGGAAAACTCACCGAAGCAGAATTTACCATCATGAAAACCCACCCAGAAATAGGTGCTGAAATTCTCGGTGATTCCGATTCAGATTTAATCGCACTGGCTAAAGTGGTATCACTGACCCATCACGAAAAGTTTGACGGCAGCGGTTACCCTAATGGCTTAAAAGGCGATGAAATTCCGATTGAAGGACGTATTGTTGCTATTGCAGACGTATTTGATGCACTTACCAGCAAGCGTCCTTACAAAGAAGCCTGGACAGTAGAACAAGCGATGGATTTTATTGAAAGCCAAAGCGGACTTCATTTCGACCCAGATTTAGTGGTGTTATTTCAACAATGTTTACCCAGTATTTTGTACATTAAACAGCGCTGGCAAGATTAATCTTCAGCATTCAAATGGGTTTACATCACCTGTAATTATACTCTTTTAATATCATCGCTAAATCGATAACTGAGCCAGCTCTGCTGGCCTTTTTGTTTTTCATTTATAGGATTTTTATGACATCGGCAAACAATACCGCATTGGAACTCAATCGTAGTGGAATATTAATCGTACTTGCTCTGGGAACCTTTATTTTAGGGTTATCTGAGTTCTCAATGATGCCCATGCTGCCGCTCATTAGCGAAACCTTTGCCTCTACGCCATCACAAAGTGGCTATGCGATTAGTGCTTATGCCATCGGTGTGGTGGTTGGTGCGCCCATTTTAATGCTGACCACCGCCAATATGAAAAAACGCCACGCATTAATGATTTTTTTAAGCTTAATGTTTGTTGCCAATGGCTTAAGTGCTATGGCAACGTCACTTGAACAACTCATCGCATTTCGATTTTTAAGCGGCCTGCCCCACGGCGCTTATTTTGGTGCCGCTATTTTATTGGCCGCAGATATCGCGCCCCAAAATAAACGTGCCAGCTATATGTCAAAAGTGTTTATGGGTTTAACGATTGCCACTATTGTTGGTGTGCCGATTGTGACATTAGTGGGCCAAAACCTCAGCTGGCGCTACTGTCTTGCGGGTGCTTCTGCACTGGCATTGGTTGCTTTTATCTGTGTGTATGTTGTGGTGCCTAGCATTGCTAATAACCAACCCTCAAACTTACTCAATGAATTTAGCGTATTAAAAAATAAGTTAGTGTGGTCAATTCTCGGTATCGTGATCATTGGCTTTGGCGGAGTATTTTGTTTATACACGTATATTGCAGACACTATTTTAGTGGTCACTAAAACCCCTGCTTACACCATTTCAATCGCCATGGTGATGTTTGGTATTGGCTGTACTTTAGGCAATTATGTGCTGGGTAAAGCGGCTGATCGTTCGGCATTAAAAACCACCGGACTCGCGTTAATATGCTGCATCGTATTTGCCTTTGCTTATGTGAATGCCAGCTACAATATTAACCTATTGTATGTGGTGATATTCTTTATCGGTTGTAGTGTAGGGTTAGCCACGCTCATTCAAAGTTTATTAATGGATGTGTCACCTAATGGCCACGCTATGATTGGTGCGTTAGTGCAATGCGCATTCAATACCGCCAATGCTATCGGCCCTTGGCTTGGGGGCATCGCCATTGCCAATGGCGCAATGCCAAACGAAACGGGCTATGTCGCTGCGGCACTGTTTATGGGTGGATTTATGATGTGGGTGGTTAGTTATCTGCAAATGAACAACAAACAGACTCCGCTCGAGCCCTGCAATGCCTAAACATTAACGACCAATCATGCCATCTTATTGATGGTGTGATTGGCTATACTGCCAACAAAATACCACTCATTGGGTTATCGGCATATACTCTGGGTTTTCACCATTAGGTTTAATCGGTTACGTCAAATGTGGAGATATTATTCATCCACACTAGACCAAATCCTAGCTTGACTCGTATTGAACGTTATCAGCCACATAACTAGATTGAGACAGACGATGTTTTCATTTTTAAAATCAGATCCAACTAAAAAACTGCGTAAAACCTACGACCAAAAACTCGAGCAAGCCATGCAAGCACAGCGTAAAGGCGACATTAAAACTTACTCGTTATTAACCGCTGAGTCGGAAAGTATTTGGCAAGAGATTGAAGCATTAGAAAAATCGAAAAAATAACTTAACGATTGAGTGGATAACTGACAATATTTTGAAATACTGCAGTCTTGGTTATCGCAACACTACCGGGATTGTTCATGATGAAATATTAAAAATATGCGTAAAAAAGAGTAGATACGAAAAATATAATGCCAGCCCTATAAGCATGCGTGATATGTGAGCAAACATCAGGAATGTGTTTGCAATACCGCCTATGCTAATGACTCAAATTCAATGGGAATTTGACGTGTCATTGGAGGCAACATTATGTGGTGGAGAGTAATCATCATTACGTTAGCTTTTCTATTGTTAGGCGCACACTTTCTTCGTTTTAGTCAAACCGAATGGGCTATCATCGCTGCTATCATGCCGTTGTTAATGTTTATTCGCCACAATGTCATTAGCCAACTACTTAAGTTCGCCTTAGTGCTGAGCGTGATTTTTGTTTGGGCTGTGACCACATTTAACTTTATTGATATGCGCATTACCCTGTCAGAACCCTGGCTCAGACTGGCAATAATCATGGCTGGCGTGATGTTATTTACCTTATTTGCCGCTTTTTGCACTAACGGCCTAAACCATAAATTACGTCACTAATCCAATAAGTTAATTAGTCCGAGACGCTCACTAATCCAAAGCATTAAAAACAAGTTCATTAACGCTTTGGCATCAGCCATTTTTTGATACTGACTCTGCGATAAAGTAGCAATCCAACAAACAGCGCAATATAAATACTCGGCTCAATAATCTCCGACTTTACCGACCAGTAAAAATGGATCGGCGCCAACAGCGCAACCACATAAATCCAATTATGTAATGACTGCCATTGCTTGCCCATTTTGCGCTTAATCTTGTTTGGCGATGTTAACGCCAATAAAGTCACAATAATCAACCCGGCTGCACCGACTAAAATGTACGGCCGTTTAATCACTTCTTCAAATAATAATCCCCAAGCAAACAGTAAGTCTAAACTGACAAAAGCACTAATATGCAACAGTGCATAAGCAAATACATACAAGCCGACTAAACGCCGAGTTTGCATCAATGCAGCCATTTTAAACCGTTTGGCAATAGGTGAAATAAGCAAGGTAGCCAGTAAACTGTTTAGTGCCCCCATGCCGGTGTAATGGATAATATATTGCACCGGATCGCCACCGGCATTATCTGTTAGCACTAACGCTACAAGATACAATGCAGGCAATAAAAATACGATGTGCAACATCACCTTAAGCCAAAACACACCACGGGGGCTTAAACGCATTAGTAAAGCTTCCTTAAATCCATGTTTTTATATAAATCGGCAACAAAATCACCATAGCCATTGAACATTTGTGTAGGAATGCGCTTAGCCGAAAAGAGTCCGCCTTCACCAATGCTTCGCTCACTTGCTTGTGACCAGCGCGGATGATCCACTTCAGGGTTGACGTTGGCATAAAAGCCATATTCGTTTGACGCCAGTTGATTCCAACTGGTGGGCGGTTGCTTATCCATGACTCGAATACGCACAACTGATTTAATGCTCTTAAAGCCATATTTCCACGGCACGACTAAGCGAATGGGTGCGCCATTTTGTGGCGGTAAGGTTTTACCGTAAAGGCCAACCGCTAAAAACGGCAGTTCGTTCATAGCCTCAGCAATGGTTAAGCCCTCAACATAAGGGTAATGAATACCGCCGCCCATTAGACGACTTTTTTGCCCTGGCATTTGCTCTGGATCAAATAAGGTTTCAAACGCCACATGAGTAGCATTGGATTTAACCCCTGCTTCTTTCAATAGTGTTGCCAGTGAAAATCCAACCCACGGAACCACCATCGACCAGGCTTCAACACAACGTAAACGGTAAGTTCGCTCTTCAAGGGCGAAACGCTTGGTTAACGCTTGTAAATCTAACGTAATCGGCTTATCGACAAGACCATCAATCACCAATGTCCATGGGTCGACGTTAAAACCTTGTGCATTATCATATGGGTCAGACTTACCGGTACCAAATTCATAAAAATTATTATGACGAGTAACTTTATCTTCTGGCGTTTTCACATCTGGCAGAACAAATTGACGCGGCGTTGAATAATTTAAGCTTTGAGTGGTAAAAGGGTTCTTCGCTTTTTGCTCGCCAAACAAATCAAATATGCCCGCTTGCACCTGCCCAGGTAAACTGGCGCCTAATGCCCCTAAACCTAATGCTTTTATAATATTGCGGCGGTCATTAAACACCGACTCTGGCGTCACTTGATTGTCTGCGACATGCCATGGAGCTCGTTGTAATATGCCTGGAGTAAATCGGTTTTTACGCGCCATGGATCACCTCTTCAAATGCCGTCATTGGATTAATATTATAAATTTTTGCCTTATGTCACTATTAGACAGGTAAGCTTAAGTATTTATTTCAATTTAACTCAAAATAACCTTAATTCGTATTTATAAACAACTTGGTATCAACGACTATACGGCTTGAGCGTTGGATTAGATTTAAATTTAATCATTAACAATAAAAAATCATCAAATCCTGATTTTGCCTCTTGCAGGCAGTTATTAGCCGTGCGACCCTTAGCCATTATTTTCTATCGGTTTTTGTTATGCCTTTTGCTGTGTCGTTAACTCCTCCTCAAATTGCAGCGCTGATTGCGGTCGCGTTTCTTGCCTTTTTAATTGGTGCACTCATCAACCAACGGTTAACTCGTCAGCGTTGGGAGCAATTAAAGCTTCAACACGAACAAGAAAATCTCACGGCAGTGAACGAAGCCCACGCTGAATTGGCCAGATTACAAGATACGCTCGATGACAAAATCGATCACAGTAATCACCTGCAAACTAAAATTGAGAGTTTGATTTCGCAACTATCAACCGCCGAAGCCAAAGCGGATCGCGTCTACACCGTAGAACAGCAATTAACAGACACTCAGCATCGCCTGATGGAATCTCAACTTAACCTTGCTAAGTCAAATGCTGTCCAGCAAACCATATTGGTTAAAGCTGAAGCCGAGCAAAAATCATTAGAAGACAAAATCGCCTTACTTGAGTCAGCCGAAGAGCGCCTTAAACTGCAATTTGAAAACTTGGCTAACCGCATTTTTGATGAGCGAAGCGAAAACTTTAAACAACAAAATGTCTCGCAAATGGACGGCGTGCTTGGGCCGTTAAAGCAACAGCTTGAAGGCTTTAGGCAACAAATCCAAGAGTCTTACACTCATGAGCAATCTGAACGCAGTGCGTTAAAACACCAGTTAGACCACCTGCGCGAGCTCAATATGAAAATGAGCCAGGATGCCATTAATCTCACAAAAGCTTTAAAGGGTGATAATAAGCAGCAAGGCAATTGGGGCGAAGTCATTTTAGAGCGTGTACTACAAGAAAGCGGCCTGCGTGAAAGTCACGAATACCATATTCAACAAGATTTAAAAGACGATAACGGCAAACGATTTAAACCCGATGTTATCGTCCACCTGCCAGAACAAAAAGATGTGGTGATTGATGCAAAAATGTCACTCGTGAGTTACGAGCGCTACTTTAATAGTGAAGACAAAGATATTCGTGAACAGGCCATCAAAGAACATGCTCTGTCGATTAGGCAGCACATTAAAGGGCTGAGCCAAAAGGATTATCACAAACTGCATGGGCTTAAGAGCCTTGATTATGTGTTGATGTTTATTCCTATTGAGCCCGCCTTCTTGTTAGCCATTGAATACGACCCTAGCCTGGTTAACTTTGCCCTCGAGCATAATATTATGCTGGTTAGCCCGACTAACTTATTGGTAGCATTGCGCACCATTAACAATATTTGGCGCTACGAATATCAAAACCAAAATGCCCAAAATATTGCCAAGCAAGCCAGTCGAATTTACGACAAGCTCTGTGGCTATTTAGAAGACATGGAAAAACTTGGCCGCGCATTAGAAGGCGCCGACAAAAGCTACCAAAGTGCGATGGCGAAATTGTCATCCGGCAAAGGTAACTTAATCCGACAAGCGCATTTTATGCAGCAACTTGGCGTTGATACCAGCAAGCAAATTGACCGACAACTGCTTAATAAAGCATTGGACGAGTCGGTAGAAACCGCGGCTGAGCAATCAATGTAATAAACAAGACCAGTGCAATAAAAAAAGGCAATAAAAAAAGGCAATAAAAAACTAAGATAATAAACACAATCGGTAGCATAAATATTGCGATTAACGAGTAGATTAATCTTTATTTAATCAATGCACGCAATAGTTAAGCTCACACGTAAGTAAACCATATATATTATTATCGCAAACGATGTATTGAGGCGGAGATTCTCATTTAAATGCGTAACACTTTGGCTAACACTTTATTCACCGGCTTGTTGATCCTGGCCTCGCCTTTGGCTTTTATCAGCCAGGCCAGCGCGCTTACGCAGCAACAACAAACCTATCTTGATGCGCGCAAAGCGTTGGATAAAAAACAGCTGGGGCAATATGAAACCTTACGCAAGCAATTAGCCGATTATCCGCTAACCGTTTACCTTGATTACCACGCCACTATTGACCAAATCGTTCAATCGCCAGGCAATACTGCGCTTAATGCGATTAATCAATTTGATACCACGCCGTTGTATAACAATGCCCGTTATCGTTACTTGCTCAATGCCGGTAAAAAGCAGCGCTGGCAAGATTTTTTGGTGATTTCACCAAACACTCCAAACGATATCCGTCTGCAATGTTATTACTACCAGGCACAGCTTGATGCGGGCAATAAAGACATGGCATACCAAGGTATTGAACGCTTATGGGTTTATGGTTATTCACGCCCAAATGAATGCGACCCAGTATTTGATAAGTGGACCAAAGCGGGTTATCGCACTCAAGAAGTTATTTGGCAACGCTTGCTACTGAGTTTTCATTCAGGGCAAAGCAGTTTATTAAGTTATTTATCACAAAAAGTAACCACCCACAGTCGCGAAGCTAAATTGCTTATGTCGGTGTATCGTGATCCTAATACTTTGCGCCATATGAATAAGTTTACTAGTTCAAAACCGATTGTCGGCGATATTGTAGATGCGGGTTTACGCAAGCTTGCTCAGCGAGATTTACATCAAGCTATTAAACTCTATGTTAAATACCAAAAAGCCAATCGTTTTAGCGATACTGAAAGTAGCGAATTAAACCGTTATTTAGTGCGCAGAGCCTTGATCAAACAAGACGAGAAATTGGTTAATCATATCGACAATATGCTGCCGCTGTTAGATTCAGACGACTTATATGAAATGCGTATGCGCTGGGCCCTGCGTGAACTTGATTACACCACGCTCAATAAATATTTAGCCTTATTAAGCGACCAGGGCAAAGCCAATCCGCGTTGGATGTACTGGCAAGCCAAAATGACCGCACGCAAAGATAAAACCAAAGCCACAGAATTACAGTCGGCGCTCAGCAGCCAACGTAACTTTTATGGTTTTAGTGCCGCTGAAGCCTTAGGTAATCCGCTGTCGATGAACAACGATAACTTAGCCCCAAATTCAGAGCTGCAAAAACAGCTCGACCAAGATAAAGGCTTAGCTCGTGTTATTGAGTTAATGGCGCTAGACAAACGCATTGATGCTCGTAATGAGTGGGTTTATTTAATGCGCCGTCACAATAGCGAGCTCACGGCACAATATGGATTATTTGCACTGCAACAAGGCTGGCATGGCTTTAGTGTAGAGTCGAGTATTCAAGGTAAGCTGTGGGACTCTTTAGCCCTGCGTTTCCCGCTGGCAGCCAATGATGAATTTATCAAAGCCAGTAACAAATATAACCTCAATATCGATGAGATCAGAGCGATATCGCGCCGCGAAAGTGCGTTTTACCCTTATGCGACATCGGGCGTAGGAGCACGTGGTTTAATGCAATTAATGCCTGCAACAGCAAAAGAAACTGCGCGAAAGAACAAAATTGCTTATAACGACGTAAAAGACTTATACGACCCTAACGTTAACATTATGCTCGGCAGTGCCTATTACAGTGAACTGCTAAAGCAGTTTAGCAACAACCGAGTACTGGCCACCGCTGCGTATAATGCAGGTCCTGGTAGTGTTCGCCGTTGGTTACGTGCATCAAACGGTACGTTAGATGCCATGACATTTATTGAAACGATTCCATACACCGAAACCCGAGAGTACGTGCAAGCCGTATTAAGCTATCGCATGATTTTCCAACAAAATGGTCAATCAAATGACAGCATGTTTAGCAGTAAAGAGCTAAGCGACAAATACTAGATTTACACCCGCTCTCAGGGTAACGTTACAGATTGATGTGCTTTTTCACCATCAATCTGTAACCCACCATTTAGCTACAACCTCAATTGATTGAGGTTAATACACTGGGAGCGTTTGTGTCGCAATCAACTATCGAAACCTTAATCTCACAGCTTGGTAAAGTATTATTAGGTAAACCTGAGCAAATTAAGCTCGCGGTTGCCTGTATCCTTGCCAAAGGTCACTTACTGATTGAAGACTTGCCTGGCATGGGGAAAACTAGCTTATCTCAAGGCATTGCCAGCAGTTTAGGCATGAGTTATCAGCGTATCCAGTTTACCAGCGACATGCTGCCAGCTGACATTCTTGGCGTGTCAATTTACAGTAAAGAGCAGCAACAGTTTGTGTTTCATAAAGGGCCGGTATTTAATCAAATGCTGCTTGCCGATGAAATTAACCGTGCCAGCCCTAAAACCCAAAGCGCCCTGCTTGAAGCCATGGCAGAGCAACAAATTACCATCGATGGTATAACTCATCACTTAAGTTCACCGTTTTTTGTCATCGCCACCCAAAACCCGTTAGATCAAGCCGGTACCTTTCCGCTACCAGAATCACAGCTTGATCGTTTTATGATGCGAATTTCGATTGGTTACCCAAGTCATGACGCCGAATTGGCCATGCTAAAAACCCACACTCAAGCCACTAAACAAGCAGCGTTGGCTCAATGCATCACCCCACAAGAGTTGTTATTACTTCAACAACAAGTGGCACAAGTGTCGGCGTCGGATGCGGTACTTAATTACCTTATCGCCTTAGTCGATTTTTCACGTCAGCACGATGTTGCAAGCGGTTTATCGCCAAGGGCCAGTATTGCACTGTTGCAAGCCGCAAAAGCATGGGCGTTTATTAATCAACGTCAATATGTGGTACCAGAAGACATTCAAGCGGTATTTGCTTCGGTTGCAGAACATCGTATTCGCAGCAGCAGTCAGTTTCAGGGTCAGGCATTGTCTGACACTATCCTTGCTAGCGTTAACCCCATTCGCTAACGCCAAGGGGCAACCGTTAACATGAGCAAACATAACGCCAACAAAGCTCAGTCAGGTTATAGCAAACCGTCGTGGCTACAACGCCTTATTCCAGCGTCAATGACTAAACGTTGGGATCGTTGGCTCACCAGGCGTTTACCGCCGCAAAAACACATAACCTTAAGCCATCGCAGTATTTTTATTTTACCCAGCGGCTTTGGTGTGTTTTGGATGGGGCTAATTGTGCTGCTGTACTTGTTTGGCACAAACTATCAAAACAACTTGGTGATTGGCTTAAGTTTATTGCTAGCCAGTGTGTTTCACACCTGTATTATTTACAGCTACAAAAACCTTGCAGGCCTCAGCTTTAATGCCGTCAATCCACCCATTGCCTATGCAGGCGACAGCACACCTTTTCCTATCATGTTAACCGGCAATACACGCAACAAACATAAAGACACCACTCATCAACAAATCTGTTTGCAGTTTAGCCAGCAGCGCCATGTGCGCTTAAAACACATGGAGCAGCAATCGATAGCGACCGTACCGTTTGAGCATCCCAAACGTGGGCACTTAAATCCCGGTCGCATTAAAGTGTCATCCAATTTCCCTCTAGGCTTGTGCCGCGCCTGGTCGTATATAGACCTTGATATTCATCATGTGATTTTTGCCAAACCCGAAGCCAGTGACATTGTGCTCTCTAGCCAAGTGAGTGACAGCGACAGCCAATATGAACATGGCAAATTACGACCTGGGGTGGATGATTACAAAGGCCTACGCGCTTATGTTCCGGGAGAATCACTCAAACAAGTGGCCTGGAAACAATGGGCGCAAGACAAAGGTATGTTGTCAAAAGAATTTGCCGAGCCAGAAGGCTTACCCGTGTGGTTAACCTTGGCCAATACCAATGGCAAAGATATAGAGCAGCAACTTAGTCGTTTAGCCTGGCAAGTGGATAAACTCAGTCAAACACAGCAAATCTTTGGCCTCGTACTTGGGCAAACTGTGATAAACCAACACACAGGTGAATCTCACCGTATAGCCTGCCAAACGGCTATTGCTACCTATCAAGGTTATGCCAGTATCAATCCTGACTTTACCTCAGGCTCAGCTAACATCGATGCAGAGGCGACATAATGAAAGATAACTTTGACGCCATCATCAGCCGTAATACCTTGTTTTGGTTATTAGTAACTAATGTTGCCGTATTAAGCCCGCTGTATGAACAAGCCACGCTCTGGAGCATCGGCATTTGTGCTATTTGTTTTGTTTGGCGAGTCGGTATTTACCTGGGTAAAGTGGCGGCACCGCCCAAGTTATTAGTGACATCACTGGCCATCGGCGCGGCAACGACCCTCGCATTAGTCTCATCTGAAATCGGTTTACTGAACGCATTAGTGAACTTACTGATTTTAGGTTATGCCCTTAAATACATCGAAATGCGTGAACAGCGAGATGTAAAAGCCATCGTATTAGTTGGGTATTTCTTAATTGCTCTTACCTTACTCGACCAACAAGGCATGCTTAATACCTTGCACTTGTTAGCCGTGGTCGTGATTAACACCGGCATTTTAATCAGCGTATACCAAGACAAATCCAATAAATTCGCCAACCTTGGATTTAGCGTTAAGTTGGTGCTTCATAGCTTACCGTTAGCCATATTATTGTTTATCGTATTTCCACGCTTGGGCCCATTGTGGATGGTGCCCAACATGAAATCGGCCACCACTGGCTTGTCTGATGAAATGTCTTTTGGCGATATTAATAAACTCACCCGCTCAGCAGAATTGGCTTTTCGCGTCGGTTTTGACAACCCAGACGGCACAACCCTAGGCCCTGCCAATCAAGATTTGTACTGGCGTACCCTAGTGATGGAAAACTATGACGGTAAAACATGGCGCCAGGACCCGAGCATTAAAAATATACAGCGCCAAGCTTATTTTCAAAAACCACAACGTGATAAAGCCGTAATAACGGGGCAAAACCGTAAAATTGAATACGTGGTGATTAGCGAGCCAAGCCATCAAAAATGGTTATATGGTCTCGACGAAGCCTTTAGCGACAACAGCCAAATGGTTGAGCTGCCAGACTACCGCTTGTATTCACTCAGGCCGGTCGATCAGCGTATGAGTTATCGCGTTACTTCTTATCCAGACAATGTCATGGAGCTAACGTTAAAAGACAATACCAAAAAGTTGAATTTGGCTTTGCCACCCAACAGTAATCTTAAAACCCAAGCCTTGGCACACAAATTTGCGCAAGATTATCCCGAGCCACAAGCGCGCATGAACGCGATGATGAATTACTTTGCCGAGCAAGCTTATTACTACACGTTAAGCCCACCGACAGTGGGCGAGCAGCAAATTGATGACTTTTTATTTGAAAACCGCGCCGGATTTTGTGCACATTACGCCTCGGCATTAGTGTTTATGGCCCGCGCAAGCGGCTTGCCTGCCCGTATGGTGACCGGTTATCAAGGCGGCGAATACAATCCTCAAGCAGGCTATTACAGTATTTATCAATACATGGCCCATGCATGGACAGAAGTGTGGTTAGAAGGCCAAGGCTGGCAGCGTTTTGACCCAACCGCCATGATTGCACCACAGCGAATTTTAGATGGTTTTGATGCCACATTCGACAGCCAAAGTAGCTACTTGCAAGACAGCCCTTTTAGCGCCTTAAGAATGAAGCAATACCCCTGGCTTAACGATTTACGCCAGCAACTCTCTAGCCTCGATTATTATTGGAGTGTATGGGTTCTGGGCTTTGATGAAGACCGAAAACAGCAAGTGTTATCAAAACTGCTTGGCGAAGTCACCAGCAGTAAAATTGCCTTAATGATGATTTTTAGCTTTATCATCATTGCCTTAGTAATTGGTTACTATGCCGGATTATTTACTCAAAATACCTTGCAAGATCCGCTGAACAAACGCTATCAGTTGGTGTGTCAGCGTTTAGCTAAACGAGGTATACCTCGCCCACAAGGCCAGGCACCACAAGATTACGCTAACGATGTAGTGGCACATCTCAGTGGCAAGCATCCACGTTTAGCGGCCGACTTTAACGCATTAAGTCAGGCCTTTATGGCACTCAAATATCAACCGCTGACGCCAGAACAAAGCCAGCAACAACAGCAACAATTTATGCGCTTATACCGTAAATTACGCCTACGTTTATTGCGCAGTTGATCCGCTGCATAAGTTGAGTAAAACTATGCACATTTGTTCAGCAAACAGCAGGCTATATTATCAATAAGCACAGTTTTGATTGATGAAATTCTCTAGAGTCCATAGAATGAATTAATGTCGAATCAGCGAGTGGCTCATGCTTACCTTAATTCAATCAAATCAAATGGAAGTGTTATCGCAACAGCTAGCAAAACTGCTGGCGATTAGCTCCGATAGCCTGAGTGTATTGAGCGGTGAACATATTCTGGTGCAAAGTCCCGGAATGTCGACCTGGTTACGATTAGAAGTGGCCAGGCACAATGGCATTGCGGCGGCGCTGACCTTTCCGCTGCCATCGAGTTTTACCTGGCAGTTATGCCATGACTTACTGCCCAACGTGCCAAAAGATAACGCGTTTACTAAAGCGGCAATGACCTGGAAATTAATGGATTTATTGCCAAGTTTGCTAGACAACAGCGACTTTAGCCCATTAAAGCAATATTTAAGCCCGCAGATCAGCCCAGACAACAATCTGAACGACGCATTAGTCATCGATCTCGAAGCGACAAGTAGTGCCGAAGATGCCAGTAAAACCAGCCACACACAGCAAACTAACGACACCGCTCATGAGGCGATTAAGTTATTTCAATTATGTGGCCGTATTGCCGATATTTTTGACCAATATTTGGTGTATCGCCCTGAGTGGATTTTAGCCTGGGAGCAAAACCTGCCTCTGAGCCAAATCAATAGCCAACTTGAACTCGATGACAATCAACGCTGGCAACCTATATTGTGGCGCGCGCTGGTCGATTATAATCGCCACCAGCTACAAGCCAGCCATTATCATCGCGCTAATTTACATGCCGACTTGCTGGCTGCATTGATAAACCCTGACACCGATTTATCCATGTTACCTGAACGCTTATATGTGTTTGGTATTTCATCCATGCCGCCACAAACCCTTGAGGTGCTTTACCATTTAGCCTCAAGAATAGACGTGATCATGTTGTCGCTAAGCCCGTGTCAGCATTATTGGGGCGACATAATCGAGCCCAAAGCCAGAGCGCGCATGGCACTGCAATATGCCAACAAAAAACAACTCGATCAGGGCTGGGAAGACAAGCTTGAAGTGGGTAACCCTTTACTGGCCAACAATGGTCAAATGGGTCGCGAATTACTCGATTTAATGCTCAGTTTGCCGCCCGAGCACACCGACTTTGGCTACGATTGTTATGTTGAACCCACACCAGACAACTTACTGCATGGCGTGCAATACGATATTTTACAAATGGAAACCCTCGGGCAACCATTAGGGCCAGATGCTGATATTTACTTAGACTTGGGCGCCAGAAGAGAACTCCACACTAACGACAATTCAATTACCCTTCGCAGTTGTCACAGTGCCTTAAGAGAAGTCGAAACCCTGCACGATCATTTGCTTGAGTTGTTGTCTAGTGACAGTAATTTACGCCCTAAAGATATTGTGGTGATGATGCCAGATGTCGCAGCATATGCGCCGTTTATCGACGCCGTATTTGGCACAGCAAACAGCCAATACTTTGCCGACACCAATCCACAAAAAGGCGACTATTACCTGCCCTACGCCATTGCCGATCGCGGCGCAGCGCAAGAGTCACCGCTTATTAATAGCTTTTTAACGTTACTTAATATCAATCAGAGTCGCTTTGGCTTAACTGAGATTGTCAGTATTTTAGAGGTGCCGGCTATTTTACGCCGTTTCGATCTCGATGATGACGAACTCTCGCTTATTCGCCGTTGGTTAGATCAGGCCAATGTTCGCTGGGGCCGCGATCAAGATACACGCAGCCAATTAGGCGTGGCGCCCTTTGCGCAAAACTCATGGGCATTTGGCATTAAACGCTTAATCTTAGGTTATGCGTTTAACGACCAGGCGGAGATATATCGAGACACCTTAACCGTACAGGGTATTGAGGGGCAGTCTTCGCAAGCGCTGGGTAAATTGCTCAACTTTTTAGAAACCATCGACACCTATTACAACTTATTTGCCGGCGACTTTAGCACCCAACAACGCTTGGCCCAATTACAGCAATTATTGGCAGACTGTTACGACACCAATGATGACGAACGCGAGCAAATCCAAGCAATACGTGACGCCTTGGTCGTATTAGAAACCGAGCTTGAAAGCGCCGGACATCAAGGTCAGGTCAATATTGAAGTATTAAAGCAATGGTTTAACCAACGCCTTACCGAGTCTCGTGTTGGCCAACGCTACCTTGCCGGCAGCATTAACTTTTGTACCTTAATGCCAATGCGCTCAATTCCATTTAACGTCGTGTGCTTATTAGGCATGAACGATGGCGTATACCCTCGAGTGCAACATCCTGTTGGTTTTGATTTAATGGCTCACTTTGGTCCTAAAAAAGGCGACCGTTCACGCCGTTTAGACGACAGATACTTATTTTTAGAAGCGCTGCTATCAGCCAGGCAACAACTGTATATCAGTTATATTGGCCACAGCGAACGTGACAATGCCGAGCGTATCGCCTCGATGTTGGTCTCTGAATTAATTGAATATTGCCAATTAAGCTATTTACCCTCTACTCTTAAGCATCAGCTTGAACAAGGTCATGATGTCAGTAATGATGACGCCGACAATCACGTGTTACAGCAGCTGATCCAAGCACAGCCATTACAGCCGTTTGATGCTAAATTATTTCGCATAAACCGCAGCAACAACCCACTACAGCAAAGCTATAACTCACAGTGGTGTCCACCCGCTAAACAAGGAACGATTAGTATGCCATTTTTCAAGCAACCATTGCCATTATCAGCCGAACAAGCCGACGAAGTGTTTGCCCATACTCATATTGATAACCAAGGCATTAAAGTGGTCGAATTAGAGCTGTCATCGCTAATCCGCTTTTATCGAAATCCAGCTCAGTTCTTTTTTAATCGCAGTTTAAAAGTGGATTTATCATTAGATATTCAAGCAGACGATAACGATGAGCCATTCAGTCTCAATGCATTAGAGCGCTTTATATTGCAATTATCGATGATAGATAATGCCATCGACAATAAACTGAGTGTGCCTAACGACGCGCTGATTAACCGCCTTAAAGCGAGTGGTGAGCTGCCAATGGCACCGTTTGATAATATCTTACTCGCCCAATATCAACGCGACATTGTGCCATTGATTAATCGGGTGCAATTTTTGCAAGACGAGCAACCGATGCATACGGTGAATGTCGACCTTAATTTCGACTTAAATCTCGAGTCAGCCACTGAAGATAACGCCTCAAAAATTCGGGTTAATTTGGTTGGCCGCATAGACGATATCTTGCCAAAAGGTTTAGTTAATTATCGCCCGGGCACCGCACATGGCCGCGACTTTATTAGAGTGTATTTACGTCACTTATGCCTTAATGCCATGGCAGATCAAGTAGTGCCAACTGCGCAACATAAAGCCAAACAAGGCTACAGTTACTTACTCGACATTGGCCACTTTCACGCTTTTGCGCCAATAACCGCCGAACAAGCCCGCGAACAACTGATGCGCTTTATTGTGTGCTTTATTCAAGGCCAGCGCCAACCACTGTGCTTTATGCCTAAAACCGCCTTTGCTTACGCAGAAGCTGAAGGTGAGCACGAAGATAAACTGCTTAAAGCCGAAGCGAAATGGGACGATGGCCAAACCCAATTTGGCGAAGCCTTTGACCCACATAATCAGCGTTTATTTAACTTCCCCGATGATTTTAGCCAGGAAGGTTTTGGCCAATTGGTCGAGCATTTATTACAGCCCATGATAAGCCTGTATCACAAAGATAAATTGGCAGAACTTGAAAGCTTTGTCTCTGAAAGCGCCTCGAAAAATGTTGTAAAATCGATTGCCCCGAAGGCTTCTGGAACTCAAGAATGACGTTAGCCGCCCGCGATAATAAAGTCAGCGCGTTAAATGCTCTAACTCTGCCTTTTGCAGGTTCAAGCTTAATTGAGGCCAGCGCAGGTACGGGCAAAACCTACACGATATCGGGTTTGTACTTACGTTTATTACTCGGCCATGGTGGCAATTCACCACTGAGTTGTGAACAAATTTTGGTAGTGACCTTTACCAATGCCGCAACCGAAGAACTGCGCGACAGGATCCGCAAACGTATCAACCTCGCGTTTAAGCGTTTTTTAGGCTTAGCGATTGACGATCCGTTTATTGAACAGCTATATCAAGACATTAGCGAAGATGAGCGCCCTATCGCGCTTCGCCGCCTAGATTTAGCGTTAAAATCGTTAGACGAAGCCGCCATTTTTACTATTCATGGTTTTTGTCAGCGTATTTTATCCGACATGGCTTTTGAATCCTCACTCCTATTTGAGTCAGAGTTTACTCTTGATGACAGCGAATTTTTACATCACGCCGTGCGCGATTTTTGGCGTGAGGTCTGTTATCCATTGCCACCTTTTTTAGCCGAAGCCATTAGCGATAAATTTGCCGAACCCGATGCGCTGGCACAAAATTTACGGCCATTACTTGGCGCCAGCCAGGCTCAATTATCAAACCAACCAATGGCCTTTGATAAACTGAGTTCAGAGTTGAGCGTAAGCCTAAATCGCTTTAGCTTACTGTGGAAATCTCAGCACGAGCAAACCTTAACATTACTGCATAAACTGCCACTCAACGGCCAACGTTTTGGTAAAGCAAGTGATGGTTACCCCAAGCTTGCCAAGGTGTTTGACGACATAAGCAACTGGGCAACATTCGGTCAGGGATTGCCGCCGATTAAAGCCTTAGAACAAATTGCATTATCTGATCTTAAGCTCAACAAAGGCGGTGTACTGCCCAGCGCAGCTGAAGCACCCTTGCTTGAACATATCGACAAGTTACTTGAGCTCATTAATCAATTAATTCCGTCATTTTTAGTGCGCGCTCGTGAAGGGATCCGCCAGCGTTTTACCGGGCAAAAGCAGCAACGCAACTTAATGACGCCCGATGATTTGCTACTCAGTTTAGCTATGGCATTAAGCCAAAATCCGCACACCTTGGGCCAGGCAATAGCCAAGCGATTTCCGGTGGCATTAATTGATGAATTCCAAGATACCGATCCGCTGCAATTTACTATTTTTAACCAGGTCTACCAGCAACCACTGGCCTCTCAACTTGAACTTGTGGCAGAGAACAGCCTTGAGCAAGATGAATCAAACAACCTTGAGCAGATTGAAGCAAACAGCCCTGAACAAGCTTTGGATAACCAAGCAAACAGCCAGCAAACAGGCAAGCTCAGTTTGTTAATGATTGGCGACCCTAAGCAAGCCATTTATGCCTTTCGCGGCGCCGATATTTACACCTATATTGCCGCTAGGCAGCAAACACAAGCACACTATAATTTAGAGACAAACTATCGCTCATCAACCAAGTTAGTTAACGGCGTCAATCAATTATTTAGTCAGCACAGCAATCCGTTTATTAGCGATGAAATTCCTTACGACCAAGTCAATACGCCACCAGCTTCGGCTCATAAGCTGCTAAAAGAAGCCAATACAGACCTAAGCGCGTTACGGATTAAATTACTCGCCGAAGACAGTGAACTTGGCTTAAATAAAGCCATCGCCCGACAAATACTTGCCGCCGATGCCGCCAGTGAAATAAAACGCTTATTAACCGAAGCGCTGCAAGGGTTGTGCACCATTAACAACAAAGCGCAATCTCAACCACTCATAGCAAAACATATTGCCGTGTTAGTGCGCGACCGTAACGAAGCCGCGGTGATGAAAGCTGAGCTATCAGCACGTAAAATCGGTGCGGTATTTCTAAGTCGCGACAGTGTATTTAACACCCTAGAAGCGCGCGAAATGGCGCTGTTGTTGTACGCCCTCGCCACCCCAAAAGATGAGCGAGCCATCCGTGCAGCCCTCGCTACCGAGTTAGTGGGCTACAGCGCGCTGCAAATTCATCAATTTAACCAGGATGAAGAACAGCGCCAGCAAGTGCTCAATCAATTTATTCATTGGCATGAGCTATGGCTTAAACGCGGCGTGATGCCAGCGCTGCTTAACTTTGCTAGCGAAACCCAATTAATCCACCGTTATCTGTCGCAAGCAGAACAGCTTAAAAGCGAACACATTAACGATACTGACGACAGTGACACGACAGCAAACAGCAAAGGTTCGGGCGAGCGCCGCCTTACCGACTTTAGGCATTTAGCCGAGTTACTGCAGCAAAAAGCCACCGAACTTGACGGCAGTAGCGCTTTAATCAATTGGTATGAGCAACAACTCATCGACACTCAAGGTGGCGATGAGCAACAGCTGCGCTTAGAGAGCGAACAGAACCTGGTGCAAATTGTGACGATCCACAAAAGTAAGGGGCTTGAATACCCGGTGTGTTTTGTGCCATTTATCAGCCTCGCCAGAAATAACAGCCGTCGTCCGTCACCGATGTTGTATCACCAAAATGAGCAACTAGTGTGGGACATAGACGCTACCGATGAAGGTTGGGAACAACTTAAACAAGAAACCCTCGCCGAAGATTTGCGCTTATTGTACGTAGCCTTAACCCGGCCGATTTATGTGTGTTATTTATACATTGCCAATCAAAGTCGCAAGCTCAAAGCGGGCATCAGCAGCCAACTGCACGAAACCGGAATTGGCTATTTATTGGGGATTATCGACAAACATACTGAGTTTAGTTTAATCAAAGCGCAGGTCGACAAAATCGCCACAATTGATGCCATCAGCGTAAGCCAAATAAGCGACAACATTGATACCTCGGTTTTAGCCAGCATAGATGACAGCGATATGCATTTAAGCGCTAAACAGGTCACGCGTAAGCCAAGTTTAGCCTGGCGAGTCGGCAGTTACTCAGGCCTCGTGAAACACTTGCCCCATGAGCGCGTCGCCCCGGGTGCTGATGATGAAGACTTTAGTGATGAGCTGCTGCAATTGCAGCTACAAGATGACGAACTCATTGAACCACAACTCGACCGCTTTAGCTTTGAGCGAGGCGCTAACGCCGGTAGCTTTATGCATTTGGTATTAGAGTTGTTTGATTTTACCCAAGCAGACACCGAACTTGCTGGCGCACTGCAAAAAGCCATGAAGCAATACGGTTTTGATGAAACATTATGGTTTAAACCGTTAAGCCTGTGGTATCAACATATCTTAGCCACACCGTTAGCCAAGCATCAATCGGTTCGCAATGACTCAGATGCCATTAGTCTAATGCAATTGCCGCCAAAACAAACCAGTGTCGAAATGGAGTTTTATCTGCCTATTTCGATCTTACAAGCGCAGCAACTCAACCACATTTTACAGCAACACGGCTATGTCGCCGGGCTCGACTTTGATACCTTGCAAGGCATGCTAAAAGGCTTTATCGATTTAACCTTTGAGCACCAGGGTCGCTATTACATTGCCGATTATAAGTCTAACCACCTTGGCGACAAGTTTAGCGACTATAGCGAAAGCACCATGGCACAAGCCATTAATAGCCACCGCTATAACTTGCAGTACATCTTGTATACCCTGGCATTGCATCGTTATTTACGCTTACGCTTACCCGGCTATGATTACCAACAACATCTAGGCGGCTGCTATTACTTATTCTTACGCGGCATGAGCCCAGAACACCCTGGCAGCGGCGTGTTTTTTGACAAACCACCCCAAGCGTTAATTGAGCAACTCGACAGCCTATTTAATGGCGATGCGACTCACGCTGTTTTGGAGACGCCAACATGCTAATGCTCAGTCAACCTATCGATTTATTGCTTAAACAATGGCAACAACAGCGCTTATTAACCCCACTTGACCGCCATTTTGCTCTTGAGCTGGCCAGTATTGAATCTATGCCAGCTCAAGTATCGGCTGACGCTTCTGTACAGAACACAACAGCTAATACTGAAAACGTGCAACAGCCATTGCAGCCAGATAACAGTTCAACATCGCTGTTTTTGTTAGTGTGTGCGTTATTGAGTCAGCAGCTGTCTAATCAGCACAGCTGTTTGGTTATAGAGCAAATTAATTTAGCCAACCCAATGGCAGAAGACAGCCACAAATATGCGCAAATTAATTGCCAAATTAGCCTAAACCACAGTCAACTGATTGAGCAAATCAGTCAGTTTGATGCCGTCGGTTTACCCGGTGACAATAAACCATTAATTTTAGAGCATGGCCGTTTATACCTTAATAAATACCACTTTTTTGAAACCCAAGTCGCCAATAAGCTGACCCAGCTTGCCAGCCAGCAAATCAGTATTGATTTAAGCCAAAGCCAATTGCCACAGCTTATCGACAGCTTATTTCCCACTAAACAAACGGATAATTCAGCCACTATCGATTGGCAAAAAATCGCCACTGCAACCGCACTCATCAACGCATTAGCGGTAATCACTGGCGGTCCTGGCACCGGTAAAACCACCACGGTAACCAAGTTATTATTGTTGCTGCTTACCCAATCGAGTTTAACCATTCGCCTAGTGGCGCCAACCGGTAAAGCCGCTGCACGCTTAAGTGAATCGATTAAAGCCTCAAAACAGCGTTTGCATAAAGAGTTGACCCAATTAGTCAACCAAAGCATTGCAACAGTGCTAATTGAAGCGCTCAACAACATTCCAGAAGAAGCCTCAACACTGCACCGGCTATTAGGCGTTATTCCTAACTCGCATCAATTTAGACATCATCAAGATAATCCATTACGGCTCGACTTATTAGTGGTCGACGAAGCCTCAATGGTCGATTTACCTATGATGCACAAGCTACTCAGCGCCTTGCCCGCTCATGGCAGACTGATTTTACTGGGCGATCAAGACCAGCTTGCCTCCGTTGAGGCTGGCGCTGTATTAGCCGACATTTGCATTGGTTTAAAGCATGAGCAAAACAATATGCCCTCACCTGCGTCTTCGCCGTGGTCAATGCGTTACAGCCAGGCCCAGGCGCAACAAATTGGCCAATTGACAGGCCAGGATGTGAGTCAATTTATTCACCCACAACCTAAAATCGGCGACAGCTTATGCATGTTAATGCACAGTCATCGTTTTAAAGGCGATGCAGGTATTGGCTTATTAGCAAATGCCGTCAATCAGGCTAACGTGGCTGCTATCCGTCAGGTGTGGCGCCAGCAACACGCCGAGCTGAATTGGTATGAACACCAACAAAACGCCCAAGGTGAAAACGCGGGAAAACAGCAATTACTGGCGCTGTCGGTACAGGCTTATGGTGAATATTTACAGCAAGTTAACGCCAATCAACAGGCAATTTTGGCATACTCTCAGCGACAAACTGACCGCGAGCAACACACAGATCCAGAGCAAAATGCACCAATTGTGTTACCACACAGCGAACAAGCCATTATCGACAGTTTTAACCAATACCGTATTCTATGCGCCATGCGCGCCGGTGAATTTGGCGTTGAGGGCATCAACATTGCGGTGACCGAAAGCTTAAAACAAGCCCGATTAATTCATGTTCAAGGTGAGTTTTACCTCGGCAGGCCAATCATTATTCAAAGTAACGATTACAACCTAGGCTTATTCAATGGCGACATTGGCTTAATTTTACAAGACAGTAATAAACCAGAGCACTTAATGGCCCATTTTGTCATGGCTGATGGCAGCTTATTAAAAGTGTTGCCCGCCAGATTGCCAAGCCACGAAACCTGCTACGCCATGACAGTACACAAAAGCCAGGGCAGCGAATTTGATAAAGTCAGCTTTGTGCTGCCCATACGCCCTAGCATCGCCCAATGGCAGTTACTCACTAAAGAGCTGGTATACACAGCCATCACCCGCGCCAAAAACCATTTTTATTGCCTCGGCAGCGCAAACATATTTGAAAAAGCCAGCCAACAGGCCACCTCACGCGCATCAGGTTTAGCCTGGCGATTGTGGGGCTGATTGAGTGGGTTAATTGTGTTGATCAATTGTGTCTAGGGATTGAGGAGATGATCAGTCTTCTCCTTTAACAAACGCCTGTGTCAGCAATGTGCATTTAAAGTCTTTAAGTCATAGCTTAGAAGAGATACCTATGGCAAAGATGGTGGTAAGCTAAAGAATTCGAGAGTCAACCCACTCACGCCGAGGCTCGAAATTTTTCAGCCGCTGCATGATCAATACCACTCAGAAAAGCTTTACGGACGAATAGCGAACGGCAGTGACAACGCTCTATTTGCTGGAGAAGGCGTATCTTCGAGACTAACGATTGTTTGCCTTGATCTGGCTATCTTCAAATACCATTTAGGAAGGGTAAATAAACCGTAGATTATAGTTTGATATTTAGCCAAATTCATGGGTTACCATGTTGATGGATGTATTAATATAGGCTTATTTTAGATGGATTACTTTTGAATATGAAACGTTTAATGCTAGCGACTTTAAGTGTCTTAATTTTAACGGCCTGCGGTAATAAGGTTTCACCTTCTTCCGAGAGGAACCTAGTTACGAAAATAGAGATGAATACTACTGAGATTAGCAGTGTTGAAGTTAACAAGGTGAATGGCGTCGCTCAATTAATTATTGCTGATCAGATTTCGGAGCAAGCTTCTACATACTGCAAAGCAAACGAAATAATCTACATTAATACTAAAATAAATAAAGTTGAACGTAATCCCAGCAAGGATGTAGCTTATAAGCTAACGCCTACCAACAACAGATTATCGATGTGCTTGGCCAAAGATAATTCATATTTAAGTTACCGCTACGGTAACGGCGATACTGTAACGCTTGAAAACAAAGCGACCACTGAGCTGCCGTTTAGTCGGTATTATCAGCAGATAGGCCGAATGGGGAAGGATATTTTATTTTTTAGTAACGGTACTTACTATTATTATGTGGGTATTTCTGGCGGGATGGGTCGCGGCATATCAATTGATGTTTATAAGGGAGATGAACTGATTTCGGAACTTTTCTCTGGTAATACTATCGGTGAGGATTTCTTTTTGGCACCTAATTTAATACTACCTTCAGCATTGTTTAGTGAAAAAAAACCTCCACATAAAAAAATGCAATAATCTCTTAAAAACTAATGAAATGATGGCATATATGGCCATGTTACTCCATCCACTCATACCGATGCCCAAAATTATCGTATGTTGGATGATCAATACCACATATCAATGCCTTACGGGCAACTCACGAACAACAGTGACAACGCTCTATTTGCAGGAGAAGTCGCATCTTCGAGGCTAAAGATTGTTTGTCTTGGTCTGGCCATCTTCAAATACCGTTTAGAAAGGATAAATAAAGCGTAGTTTATTGGTAAATATTTATTTCATCGAATTTGATGGCCATACCATTGATATTATTGAAATTAACTCATGTTCAAGGTGAGTTTTATCTTGGTAGGCCAATCATTATTCAAAGTAACGATTACAACCTAGGCTTATTCAGTGGCGACATTGGCTTAATTTTACAAGACAGTAATAAACCAGAGCGCTTAATGGCCCATTTTGTCATGGCAGCTGGCAGCTTATTAAAAGTATTGCCCGCCAGATTACCAAGCCACGAAACCTGCTACGCCATGACTGTACACAAAAGCCAGGGCAGCGAATTTGATAAAGTCAGCTTTGTGCTGCCCACACGCCCTAGCATCGCCCAATGGCAGTTACTCACCTAAGAGCTGGTATACACCGCCATCACCCGCGCCAAAAAACATTTTTATTGCCTAGGCAGCCCAAACATATTTGAAAAAGCCAGCCAACAAGCCACCTCACGCGCATCAGGTTTAGCCTGGCGATTGTGGGGAGACGTTGATTAAAATGATCATGCGTTAATGTTTAAATAATCCTTTTTGATAAGTGTAATTCAACGTCTTTAATGTTACTTTTTTGGCGTAAGAGCAAGAAAGTAATTTAACAGTTTTAACTAAAAGGACTTTACTACACATGAAGAACACCTTAGCCGCCATGACGTTGGCACTATGCTTATTGCCTGCAACGTCTTTTGCTCGCGATGATATTGGCAGCTACTCTATAGCTGATGCCATGAGCTCAGAGCACGCTAAAAATAAGCTTGGCAACAATATTAACTTTTATTTTGGTGATCAAGCTTTTAGTGAACCCTTGCAGAAAATGGGTGAGTTTAGCACCAGTAAAAAAACCAATGCCTTTAATAAAACCGATTTAGAGGCCTGCCACTGGGTGTTTCTATCGGCAATGATAGCCTTAAAAGATCGGGCAATAAAAGAAGGCGGGAATGCGGTGGTAGAGATTAAATCAAACTATAAACATAACCTCACCAGCAGTAATGACACTTTTCAATGTGGAGCTGGCGCATTAATGGCTGGTGTCGCATTAACCGGTAAAGTCGTAAAACTTTAATTTATATCGTTAGCGCTTTTAATTTTACACAGTAAAAATAACCATCAAACCATCAATCATCGTTTGATTGGTTATTTTCTTGTGAGCGATTGAGGATAACCAATCTAATTTACGGTATCCTTAGTGTAAATAGTTAACCGCAGCCTTTAATGCCTTCAAATCTTATTGCCAAGTTTACCGATATTGCCCCTATCACGTCGTCTCAATCTGACAACGCTAGCCATTCATCGGTACAAACCAACAATCCAATAACTTGTTCAAACTGCCAAGCGTGTTGCTGCCGTTTAGAAGTGATGTTAATTACCGAAACCGGTGTACCTAAAGTCTATATAGCCAAAGATAATTGGGGCGGAGAAGTCATGCGCCGACTTGATGACGGTTGGTGTGCAGCACTAGACCGAGACACTATGATGTGTTCGATTTACGAAGTTCGACCGCTGATTTGCCGTGAATTTGAAATGGCCGAATACGAATGTGAATCTGAGCGCAAGGCGTTTGGGATTTAAGCCTTTTTATTGTGCACTGATGGTGTTAATCACCATTGAATCTAATTTAAAAAAACGAGATAAAAAGTAATAAACTTGCTGAAATATTATTAACGGTGACTTGCGCTTAAGGGGCTTCGGTCTTTATCATAAGCACTACTTTTTTAGGGTTAACAGAATCAGGCGTTAACCCAATTCTTTTTGGTTTTCAGGAGTAAGCATGCCAAAGATTAATCTGCTGTTATTGTGCGGCGGTGGCGGTGCAGAACACGATATTTCGTTAATGTCTGCACGTTTTTTTGAGTCATCACTGGCAACGTCAGATAAATTTTCGGTACTTAAATTAGTACTCGACGAACACGGGCATTACCACACCGAAGACGGTAAATTATGCGATTTAACCAATCGTCGTGAAATCCGTTTTGAAGACAACAACACTCCGGCATGGTCTGTTGATTATGTTATTCCTTGTATTCATGGGTTCCCTGGTGAAACCGGTGATATTCAGTCGTACTTTAACTTAATTCAACTACCCTATTTTGGTTGTGAATCTGAAGCCTCAAGTAACTGCTTTAACAAAATTACCGCTAAAATGTGGTTTTCTGCTCTAGGCGTACCTAATACGCCATACATTTTTTTACATCAACTTGACGATGATGCCATTAAGCAAACTGAAACGGCGTTTGATACTTGGGGCTCAGTGTTTGTTAAAGCCGCCTCTCAAGGCTCGTCTGTCGGCTGTTATAAAGTCGATGTGAAGGCCAATATTGCCAAGGTGCTTAAAGATGCCTTTAGCTACGCACCTTACGTAGTGGTTGAGCAAACCATCCATGCTCGCGAGTTAGAAGTGGCAGTATACGAATATCAAGGTGAAGTAGTAGCCACCTTACCAGGTGAGATTATTTGCGACAGCAATACCTTTTACTCATTTGAAGAAAAATACGCTAAAAACAGTAAAGCGCGCACCGATGTGGTTGCTGATAATTTAACAGCAGAGCTGAGTCAGCAAATTAGAGACTATGCCATTAAAGCTTTTAAAGGCATGAAACTGCGTCATTTATCGCGTATTGATTTCTTTTTAACTCAAGATAATCAAATTCTATTAAATGAAATCAACACCTTTCCAGGACTAACACCGATTTCGATGTTCCCGAAGATGTTACAAAATCACGGTCATGATTTCACTGAGTATTTAATTGATGTGATTGGCAGACAAGTCGATTTGTAGTAAAAGATTTTGTCATCAACAAAAGCGCGATAAACACGTTTATTTATGTGTAAACGAGACAAAAAAACAAGGCCAGCATATGCTGGCCTTGTTCATTTAAGTGTTTTCTCGAAAGCGTTTAGAAGCCTTCTACACCTGCCATGTCAGGTAATTGATGTGCAATCCCCTTATGACAATCGATACAGGTTTTTTCGCCGCTAGCCAGTGACGTTGAATGCATTTGCGATGCACGCTTAGACTGACGGGTAAAATCCATATAATCAAAGTTATGACAGTTACGGCACTCTAAAGAGTCATTGGCTTTAAGGCGGTTCCATTCATTTTCGGCTAAATGGCGACGCTTTGCTTCAAACTTTTCACGGGTGTTAATCGTGCCAAACACCTTACCCCACACTTCTTTAGACGCTTGCATTTTACGAGCAATTTTATCTGTCCAGTTGTGCGGTACGTGACAGTCAGGACACGTTGCACGCACACCGCTGCGGTTAGTAAAGTGGATCGTTGTTTGTAACTCTTGGTAAACGTTGTTTTCCATTTCGTGACAACCGATACAAAACTCTTCGCGGTTAGTTAATTCTAAAGCCGTGTTAAAACCACCCCAGAAAATAACCCCCGCAATAAAGCCACCGATGGTCAAAAAGCCAAGACTGTAATGGACACTCGGACGAAGCAGAATTTTCCATACCAGTTTTAGTTGTTCAAGCAGTTTTGCTATCATATTGACTCCTAGTGCTTAACCGCAGCTTTAGCTTTAATTAAGTGATCAATGTCAACGAAGTCATTTTCAACTAACAATTTCGCATCCAATTGCGGTGCATGGCACTGAGTACAGAAATAACGACGTGGTGATAAATCAGCCAAGAAATTATTATCACGGTCCATATAGTGAGTCACGCTCACCATCGGTGCCTGTGAATGGCCAGTACTAGTGCGTGCATGACACTGAATACATTTATTCACTTTAAGATCAATCTGATAACCATCAATCTTATGTGGAATTACCGGTGGCTGCATAGGATAGTTACGCACTTGCTTAACGTCAGTGTTGATCACCGCTTGCATGGCTGGCGGAGTCGGTTCAACGTTAATCGGTGCTAAACGCAATGTGTCGATTTTATCTTCAGGTACGCTGGTCGCCATTACGCTGACAGAGAACCCTAATAACGCGATAATCGATAATAATTTACCTGTTTTCATGGTCTGTCTCCTTAAGCCTTTACAATCTTAATGGCACATTTCTTATAGTCAGTTTGTTTAGACAAAGGATCTGTCGCATCTAATGTGACTTTATTAATGAGCTGACTGGCATCAAACCAAGGTACAAACACTAAGCCGACTGGCGGTTTGTTGCGACCACGCGTTTCAACACGAGTTTTAATCTCACCACGACGAGAAATTACACGAATCTCATCACCACGACGCAAACCACGCTTTTTAGCATCTTCTGGATGCATAAAACACACCGCATCAGGGAAAGCTTTATACAGTTCAGGTACACGTTGCGTCATTGAACCAGAATGCCAATGTTCGAGTACACGACCTGTCGATAACCAGATATCGTATTCTTCATCCGGCTCTTCTGCTGCAGGCTCATACGGTAATGCGAAAATAACTGCACGACCATCTGGCTTACCATAGAATTCAAAGTCTTTACCGGCTTTAACGTATGGATCAGACCCTTCACGGAAACGCCATTTAGTTTCTTTGCCGTTAACTACAGGCCAACGTAAACCATGCTCTTTATGGTAAACATCAAAGTCTGCTAAGTCGTGACCATGGCCGCGACCAAAGGTAGCGTATTCTTCAAACAAGCCTTTTTGCACATAAAAACCAAAGTGCTTCGCTTCATCATTTAAATATTTAGGATCAGCATCGCTTAATGGGAATTTATCAACATTGCCATTTTGGTAAAGCACCTCAAATAAGGTTTTGCCTTTAAATTGTGGATTAGCCGCTAATACATCCGCTGGCCACACTTCATCAGTGGTGAAACGTTTAGAGAACTCCATTAACTGCCACAAATCTGACTGTGACTCACCAGGAGCTTTAACCATCTGATGCCAAAATTGAGTACGACGTTCGGCGTTACCGTAAGCACCTTCTTTTTCTACCCACATGGCTGTTGGTAAAATTAAGTCAGCCGCTTGAGTTGTCACGGTTGGGTATGCATCTGACACCACGATGAAGTTTTCTGGGTTACGATAACCAGGTAATCCTTCTTCGTTAATGTTGGCGCCGGCCTGGATATTATTATTGACCTGAACCCAGTAGCAATTTAAATCGCCATCTTTTAAGCGACGGTTTTGCTCAACAGCATGATAACCAGGTTTAGGTGGAATAATGCCACTTGGGATCTTCCAAATATCTTCTGCGTGTTTTCTGTGTTCAGGGTTAGTCACTACCATGTCTGCAGGTAAACGATGTGAGAATGTACCCACTTCACGTGCGGTACCACAAGCAGATGGCTGGCCAGTTAACGAGAATGGGCTGTTACCTGGCGTAGAAATTTTACCCACTAATAAGTGAATGTTGTAAATCAGATTGTTACACCACACACCGCGGGTATGTTGGTTAAAGCCCATGGTCCAGAATGACGTGACTTTACGATCTGGATCAGCATAAAGCTCTGCCAATTCGATAAGCTTGTGTTCTGGCACGCCAGATAACTTACTCACAGACTCAACATCATAATCAGCAACAAATTTAGCAAACTCGTCGAAATCCATCGGTGTAGAGTCGCCAGCGGTCGCGACGTTTTTGGCTTTCATTTCTAATGGATGCGTTGGACGTAAACCATAGCCAATATCAGTGGTTCCCTTGCGGAAGTTAACATGCTTTTTGATGAAATCTTTATTCACTTTGCCATTTTGGATAATGTAGTTGGCAATAAAGTTAAGCATTGCTAAATCAGTTTGTGGCGTAAATACAATCGGCAAATCAGCAAGGTCAAATGAACGATGTTCAAAGGTCGACAACACGGCAACTTTAACGTGTGGTGCGCTTAAACGGCGGTCGGTTACACGAGTCCACAAAATTGGGTGCATTTCTGCCATGTTTGAGCCCCAAAGCACAAACGCGTCAGCCGCTTCCATATCGTCATAACAGCCCATCGGCTCATCAATGCCGAAGGTACGCATAAAGCCGCCCACGGCAGATGCCATACAGTGACGTGCGTTAGGGTCGATGTTGTTTGAACCAAAGCCCGCTTTCATTAACTTAACCGCAGCGTAGCCTTCCCATACTGTCCATTGACCAGAACCAAACATACCAACAGCAGTTGGACCTTTAGCTTTAATGGTGGCTTTCCAGCGCTCAGCCATAGTGTCGAAGGCTTTTTCCCAGCTAATTGGGGTAAATTCGCCATGTTTGTCGTATTTACCATCGGTCATACGCAACATAGGGGTTTGCAAACGATCGCGACCGTACATAATTTTAGAAAGGAAATAACCCTTAATGCAGTTTAAGCCGCGGTTCACTTCACTTTTCGCATCACCATGGGTAGCAACCACTTTACCGTCACGGGTGGCAACCATAACCGAACAACCTGTGCCGCAAAAACGACAAGGTGCTTTGTTCCATTCGAGTTTAGTTTGTTCAGAGCTAGTGATCAGGTTGCTTGCACTTGTTGGCAATGCTAAACCTGCAACACTTGCCGCTGCGATAGCGGCATTGGCTTTCATAAAATCGCGTCTATTCATTTTCATATTTCACCTTCTTCTAACACTTCACTTTGGTGATACACCATGGTGGCCGACAACACACCAGGAATGGCATTTATTGTTGATATATCATCCATCAACGATCGTTGGCTCGGACCTTCAACGACAACCACTAACTTAACGTCATTATTAGCTGACAACTCAGCATTTTCGATGGCCATTATTGTCTGTCTGACTTCAGCCATTTTCTCAGGTTTCACTTGGACAATTAGGCTGGTTACGTGCAGTTCATTGCTCATTACATCACTCTCATTTAATGATTTTAATTATTGGATTGATGGATTAACCAGCGCCTGGAGGCCCTGTCAGTATTTGGCTAAACCAAATACTAAAGCCAAGTGCACTAACGAGTAGCACTGATAAAATTGGCGCTAAAAACACGGTCAAAAAGATGAAAATTTTCAGCTCTAAGCCTTTCAAATTGGTAGTAACTTTACTCATAGACCCTCCAGTAGTGGGGGATAAAACAACACAGACTTATATTTGTTGTTTCTTAATTAGGACTCGGGGAATTTTACCGTTTATCAATTAACAAACTATATACTCACAAATTGGTAAACTAAGAGTTATATGATCTAGATCATCAAATTAGGTAAATCATTATTTAGATCGAAGTTCTTAAACATAAATATCGATTAAATAAAGACTTATTTACCGATTATTTGATGAATATCAACTTTTGCTAACATAATTAAATTATGTCTGCGCGCTGAACATGTTAATGAACTGTAGTAGACAAACGCCCATAAAAAAACCGACACCTTAACGGTATCGGTTTTGTAAAATAAAAATGGTTTTACTGTTAGCTCAAACGATAACGCAATACTTTGAGTGATTTTTGCTCATCGATGTCAGCAAATACACTTGGATTGTCAATGCGCTCAACATAGGTCAATTGCGGTGCTGTATTAGCCACTTGTTGCATTAAAAAATCACATCCAAGCTCCGGCGCATTGAGGCACAATAACACTTCCCCTTGCGGCGCTAACAAGTCTGGTAAACGTTTTAACAGACGTTCATAATCTTTGGTGGCCACAAAACTGCCACGTTGGTTGCTTGGCGGATCTGCCACGATTAAATCATAAGGCCCTAACTTTGTTAGCTTGCCCCAGGACTTAAAAATATCATGGCCTAAATAACGGGCACCAACAGGTAAATCATTGAGTAAATGGTTTTGCTTACCAATACTTAACGCCCCTTTGCTCATGTCCATATTAACCACTTCATCAGCCCCACCTTGCAAGGCAGCCACCGAAAAACCACACGTGTAAGCAAACAAATTAAGCACTTTTTTATGCTTAGTATGTTGTTTAACCCATGCACGGCCATTGGCCATGTCTAAAAAGAGGCCATGGTTCTGGCCACGCAGTAAATGCACCAAAAAGCGGGCGCCGTTTTCAGTCACCACGTGTTGCTCAGGCACCTCACCGTACAATAAGTCGCTAAAGGTTTGGCCACCATGGCGATATTGATAGACTAAATTCAGAAGCTGATTTGGGTATGTTGATTGCCAAAACGCCACAATGGCACTCACCAATTCATCACGCTGCTCATCGTCTAACATTTTAAAGCTCGTGAGCAGTAATACTGGTTTATACCAGTCTAAACAAAGGTGTTCATCGCCAGCAAATAAACCACCACGACCATGAAATAAACGGCAAACATCTTCACCAACGGTCAAATCAGGTAATACTTGTAAAAAACGCTTCATACACTCTCTTACTTAAATAAATGAGCCATCACACTATGATGGTTTAGTTTGATCAGCTTCAGCACTAACAGGGTTAGCATTATCGGAACTAGCGGCTACATCGGTAACGGTTTCTGTCTCGCTATCAACTGTATCTGTTGCGGTTTGCTCAACACTTAACGGCTCACTAATAATGTCTTCAACATCATCTGCCAGCAATATCGCTAACCAACCACCAGAGTGACTAGACTCAAGGCCAATTTTAACAATCATTGTTAATGGCACCGACAACAACATACCGACCGACCCCAGTAGCCACCCCCAAAAAATCAATGATAAAAATACCACTAGTGTAGATAAGCCTAGGCCGCGGCCCATAAAACGAGGCTCAATTACATTGCCCATCACCATATTGGTGCCTACATATAACAGCCCAGTAATGCCCGCTGCGCCAGGTCCCATTTGGATAAACGCCAATAACACCGCGGGTATAGCAGCAATAATCGACCCAATATTAGGAATATAATTAAACAAGAATGCAATCACAGCCCACAATAGCGCATAGTCAACGCCAATGATGCTCAGGCCTATTCCAATCACCCCTGCGGTAGCCAGGCTCACTAAGGTTTTAATCACCATGTATTGATTAACAGAGTGTAAAAACTTATCGATTTGCTTTAAACGCATGTCTGGATCGTCTAACGCTAAATGGAATTTTTTAGGCAGTGATTGTGCTTCAAATAACATAAACACAATGGTCAAAATAATCAGGAACAAATTGGCCATCACATTACCCACACCAGATAGCATATTGGTGGTCATGGATAGCGCCATACCGGGATCAAAATAATCGAGCACCTTTTGCTTAGATATTTGAATATTAAAGCTTTGTAGCTTTTCAATAATCCAAGCAAACTGTTCAATTAATTGCTGGCGATATACCGGCATCTGTTTTGAGAATTCATTAATTGAACTGCCCACCAAACTGGCTAGCCATAGCCCCATCAACACGATAAACGCCATCAACAAAATAATCGATAACCATTTAGGTATCCGATATTTAGACAACAACACAATGGCTGGGTTACAAATTACCGCCAAAAATGCTGACAGCACAAAAGGCACCACGATTGGACTGGCGGTTTTAATCCCCGCTAAAATAATCACCACACACGCCATAACCACAAAGCTGCGCACGGCCATTGACGACTGCTGTATTCCTTTCATAGGGTAAAAAATCCTTATTGCTACTTATTAAAATAATTGATTATGCTAAGCTAAACCCAGTAACGTGTTGCTAATTAAGTTAAATTTTATTGTTTTGCATCTTAACGTTGGCCATATTAGCAGCTAATCACATTTAAGGAATAACACACACAATATGAAACCAGAAACCGCTATTATACGCATTAAAAACCTACGTTTACGTACTTATATCGGCATTAAAGAAGACGAAATCAATAATCAACAAGATGTTATCGTTAATGTGGTTATTCATTATTGTGCCGACAAAGCTCGCAATAGCAACAATGTTGCTGATGCGTTGAATTATCGCACCATTACTAAAAAAATCATTGCCTTGATTGAAAATAATCGTTTTTCGTTATTGGAAAATCTTACCAACCAAACATTGGCTATTGCCAGCGAACATGATTGGGTTGAGTTTGCCAGTGTCGAAATAGACAAACCGCACGCACTGCGTTTTGCCGACTCGGTGTCAATGGAGTTGTGTTACCAAAAACCGCAATAAGCCAGTAACGGTATTAGCGGATGATCATTTTGATGTTGACGGCCGTATAATTGAGTTATATCGGCATACTTTATTGAGGGTGATATGAAAATTTTAATCACTGGCGCCACCGGCTTTGTAGGCCAACAGTTAGTGGGCTCGCTCACACAGCATCAACTGGTTATTTTGAGTCGTAACATCAGCGCAGCTAAAGCTAAGCTTGGCGAACAACACCAATACTGGTCAAGCTTGGCAGATAAAACCGAGTTAAATGACATTGATGCAGTGATCAATTTAGCTGGCGAACCCATAGTCGCAAAACGTTGGTCTACCAAACAAAAGCAGCTTATTTGCAATAGCCGCTGGGATATTACCGCCGCTATTAGCCAGCTTATCCGCAACAGCAGCAACCCGCCTCACACCTTTATTAGCGGCTCAGCAATAGGCTATTACGGTGCTCAAGATTCAACGCCTGTTGATGAAAAAAGCGGGTTTCACGCCGAATTTGGCCACGACATTTGCCAAAAATGGGAAGACCTCGCCCTGCAAGCACAATCGCAACAAACGCGCGTGTGCATTACTCGCATTGGCATTGTATTAGGTAAAAATGGCGGCGCGTTAGCCAAAATGTTACCACCGTTTAAGTTAGGGCTTGGCGGGCCAATTGGCAAAGGCGATCAAGGCATGAGCTGGATCCACATCAGCGACTTGGTAGGCTTAATAAACTATTTACTCGAGCACCCGCCTTTGCAAGGCGTGTTCAATGCCACTGCACCAAATCCGGTGAGTAACAAAGTCTTCTCACTAACCTTAGGTAAAGTGCTTAATCGACCAGCGATTATCACCACGCCTCCGTTAGCACTAAGACTGGCTATGGGTGAAATGTCACAGTTACTTATCGAAGGCCAATTTGTACTGCCCACCAATGCGCTCAAAGCCAGTTATGAGTTTAACTATACCGATATTGAAGCTGCACTCACTGATGTGGTGAGTTAAAAGCGTGGTGAGTTAAAAGCGTGGTGAGTTAAATGCCTGGCGAGTTGAATGGATTTGGGATTTGGGATTGGGTTTTGGATTGAGAGTGCTGTGAATAAATAATGCAGGACGGTGGTATAGCGGTAATTTGAGTTGTCACTTTAAGCTTTGTCGTTATGGCTTGCGGCCACCAATGTTGTGGTGCTTTGATCACACTAGGTCAAGAGGAGGCTAGACACCTCCGATTGCCCGATTAAGTTAACAAATTAGCTTCTCTATTGAGAGCCTCTGCCGCCCACTGATTTATACTCTGACCACTCAGCTCTGCTGCGGTTGCAACAGCTGCGTGAATTTCGGGACGAATGCGTAGCATTAATTTTCCTGAATAAGGTTTTTGAGGTGTTTTACCAATCTTTTTACACGCTTCTAAATAGTCATTGACTGCTTCTTCAAATGCTGTTTTTAGTTCAGAAACAGTTTCACCATGAAACCCAACAACGTCTTTTATACCTGCTATATGTCCAATAAAACACTCATCTTCTGAGCTAAACTCTATACGAGCAGCATAACCCTGATACACCATTGAATTACTCATGGTTCCACTCCTAGTTGTTTTAGAAAGGATCGCGCATCTTTGACTTGATATGGTTTTGCTTCTTTCTTTGGGTGCGGTCGATGGAAAGAAGCAATGACGCCGTTTTTATGGAACCTAACACGCGAGCCATTTCCTTCAATCACCTCAGCACCTATACATACAAACAGAGACTCAATATCCTTCCATACTAAAGAAGCAGACACTGGATCAGTATATATCGCTATCAAAGTGCGTTTTTGCTTTGAATTCATAAACAGGATGATATCATAACTTGATATCAAAACAAGTTTCAGGTTATACCAAGACTATCGTGGGCAGTATCTTGGCCATGCTAATTGTTGTTTGTTAGTGCCAATACCATTCAAACCTTGTCAATTTTTAAAATCCCGTTTCTTTGCTTAGAAAGATAAACAATAGCCACGCATTGTCCGTTTTTTATGTACGTATCGTGTTCTCGATTAGCATAAAAGTATCTCTCGGTAGCGTAATCGTTATACGTGAATTTTACCCCTGATACGATAAAAGTTTCTTCTCTACTATTACCTTGTACAATTTTGTGGTTGGTTATACAGCCCGATATGACCTGAGCCTTAT
The DNA here is from genome assembly GCF_059758055.1 of Shewanella sp. MF05956. NCBI lineage: Bacteria > Pseudomonadati > Pseudomonadota > Gammaproteobacteria > Alteromonadales > Shewanellaceae > Shewanella > Shewanella sp. MF05956. Next base: position 155,363 of record NZ_JCAYNV010000006.1, read on the forward strand.
TAGCCAAAATAGTATTTTGGACGTGATAAATATCCAATCCGTTAAAAAGTGCTGTGGTAAAAACAATCATAAATATGCTCACCGCAATAACTGCGATATGTTTAGATTTTAATTTGGTTAGAGCTGAGAGCGACTGTAGCAAAGGTGTGAATTTAAAAATCGCAACAACGACTGCGCCAGCGATTATTAAGCCAATTAAATTGAAACTAGCGTTGATGGACTCCACATTACTTACGAAGTAGGTACCGCTTGAAGGTTCTAACATCATACTTAACTTAAATCCATAAACTTGGCTGCTAACGCCGCATTAAGCGGACTAAAATAGTGGGTTAAAATGTGTAGCGAAGAGAAACCTAACCTACTGTTTTAGTTCTATTTAAATACTCTTGCCATACCGTTTTAGTGACGTATTACTTTCCTACTCAATACACCTACAAAAGTTGCGATTAAAGTTGCTCCTACTAGTGCCTCGGAAGAACTTAACAATCTCATTATCCAACGGTCTTCGAGGTACGATAAATCACCATAACCGAGAGTAGAAAAAGTTGTAAAAGAAAAATAGACGGACGTTGCAAATGAATCATCGATTCCAGGGTTTCCTGCAAATTGAAATATCAGTGAGTATATAAAAGCAACGATTATACAAATAGTTACCAAACGAAAAGGTTTAGTTCCATAACCAGTCGTTTTTCCCCATAACAAATCAAAAAACCATTCTTTGGCTGCTATTTTTGTTTTTTCTAAACGCATTTTATTATATAAAATGTGCTTACGATTCTCCGTTCGCTCTAGATTTAGGAAGTAATCAACTCTATGCCATAGGTTTGCATTTTCAAAGGCAACTCTAAATGACTTAAGATACTCTGGTAATTCTTTGCCTAACTGGGTTCTTTTTTTCCAGTTTTTGGCGAACGTACCATTTACGACAGTCATGTAATTTACTTTAATATTTTCTAGAAGTGTTGATTCAAGATAAATATCGCTAAGATCTGAACCAGAAAAATCTCCATTAATTAAACCAAAAGACCAAAGACAGGCACCAGTTAAATCTGATTCAATGAACCTAGTTCCAAACCCACCACTAGAAGCAAAAATAACACCTTTCAAATTACATTTTTCAAAAGTAGCCATCGTAAGCTCTGTTCGTTCCATATTTGTATTTTGGAAGTCACAGTTATAAAAACGAGCGTAATTTAATGATTTTACAGTCCAACTAGAATTTTTTGGAAATTTCTCGTGATATACATGAATACCTCTAAGATCATCTTGAGTTAATACCCAAAAATCATTTTCATCCATTTGACTCAGAGGATAATGCGGGTGTCCATAAGGGTCTTTGTTTTCAGGGTGTTCGAGTACATATGGATCTAAGATAGATCTAATTTCTACCCCATTTTTCATACCATCAATAACTTCATTTAATACCTTCTGGCCTAATTCAGTTTCCCACCTATTTTTTAAAAACCGTTGAGTAACTAAATCAAATGTAAAACCTTCATTGCTCATATAGATAAATCTCGATTAACGGTATAACAGCTTATTCAACAGCCAAATAAATTTAAAGTCAGCCATTTAAGTGATTGATTAATATCATCCTACATTTGCTATCTTATTGAAGTAAAGCAATTAATTGTGACTAAAAGACAAAAGCAAACCGTGCTTGCACATAAAGTAGGCTTCGGTGTCACGCTACAAAAATTAAAGACAACAATATCAGAGGATTACGATTTATGTATTTATCAACTGCTACAACTAACGCACGATTTTCAATCATTTTTTATCATAAACCGATGAAAAACCATTATATCTGTACATAAAACCAGCACGGTCCATATAAAAGTACTCATGCTGATTGTATGTTTAACGCTTTTGATTTTTTCACATGAGCAACAGGTGACTTGGGTACAAATAAAAGCTTGTTGGCAACGGTAAAGTGCATTGTGTTTGTGAGAGGCATTCGGGTAATGCTGCAACAACGGCCAGAGATTATTACACCACGATGTTAGTGGTCGTAGGCCATATCTTAAATACCCAATGAGACAAAATGAGCCAACAATGAGCCATCAATGAGCCTTCCCAACCCAATAGTCTTAAAAACACCTAAATAATAAACTGACTCAAACCAAATTATGAATAATATCGATGATGGGTTGGTAACGTTTTGCCAGCGGGCGGTGCTTCTTATTAATTAAAAATAATGGTTCACTGACGCCCTGCTTTGGATCATCTATACCATCGAGCTTGGCAATGCATATTTGGGCTTGCTGGGCAAAACTGTCTACGGCAAATTGTGGCAATACGGCAAAGGCTAAGCCTTTTGCTACTGGCACGAGTATCTGATTTAGCTGGTTAACGTAACTTCTTATTGGCACCTGCTGTGCCATGGCTTGCTTGTCATTAAAGTAATGATTCACAATTTGTTGCCAATAATGCATGCCATCGGGATGCGCTACCATGCCAAGTGCCATTAACTGTTCAAAGTTTATGGCGCTATCTTGATACTTTTTCGGCATCACAATACATAAAGCTTGCTGCCCAAGAGGTGTGAGTTCGAGCTCATCCATATGAACCGCTTGGGTGATAATGCCAAGCTCAACCTGGTTGGCTAACACATTGTCAATGATGCGCTTATTAGGTGCCGCCTCCAATGAGATTTGTAATTGCTGGTGTGGCTGTTGGTAGTCAATTAAATGCGGATAAAGTAATAATGCCAGCGAGCCAGAACATGCCACTCGGCACTCGCCAACATAAACATCATCAACAGCCAGTTGTGATAACAGTTGTTGTTGCTGTTGCTGCCAAAGTAAGGCTTGTTTATGTAGTTGAATGCCCGCCTCGGTGAGTTCAAAGCGTTTTCCAACCCGGTATAACAATGCTACACCCACTTGCTGTTCCAACTTTTTAATGTGTTGGCTCACGCCGGGCTGGGTCATAAACAGTTGTTCTGCCGTCTGAGTAAAATGCCCGACTTCAACTAACTTAATAAAAGTGGTTAACCATTGCTGATTTAACATGCCAAACTCCAACGCTAAACGATGTCGATAGCATAACAGCTTTGATAATTTGAGATTATCGATAAGTCTATTTTTGATAAGTCTTTTATTGATAATTCTTTTATTGATAAGCATGTTGAAAAACGAGTTATATGTTGATGTTAGCTAAGAGCAGATCCATCTTCGCTATTTACCGAGTAAAAAGAGCTGATCTCCTCTGCGGTTAAATAGCGCCACTGACCTTCTGGCACATCGAGTTCTACTGCACCAATTCGTTGCCGATGCAGCGCTACCACTTTATTGCCCACGGCAGCAAACATGCGTTTAACCTGATGAAACTTACCTTCAGTGAGTGTAAGTAACACCTGTTGTGCTGAGATAACCTCTAACTTTGCGGGTAAGGTCAGGCCCTTTTCGCCCTGTAATGCGATCCCATTGGCAAAGCGCTCGGCGACATCCTCTTTTATCGGTTTTGCCAAATCGACTCGATAAGTTTTGTAACACGCGTATTTGGGCGAGGTGATATTAAATGTCCAACGGCCATCGTCGGTTATTAACACCAACCCAGTGGTATCAGCATCTAAGCGCCCAGCAATATGAAGCTCCGACGGCCGCTCAATATCCAGTAACGAGAATACCGATGGATGAACCCCATCGACGTTTGAGCACAAGGTTTGCTGCGGCTTATGTAATAACAAATAACGAAAAGGACGCGGTACTAAGGTTTGCCCATTAAATTGCACCAGATTATTTTCATGCACTTGAGTGGCTTCATCGGTAACGGCAACGCCATTCACCCACACAGTGGCTTGAGCGATACAGTCGCTCACTTGTTGTTGCGTTAATTCGGTACTTTTACTGATAAAACGGTCAAGACGCATGTGATAGTGATACCCAGGATAATAATTTAAACCATCGCTAAACTATTTATAAACACGCAATAAACTAAGTCAGGCTGTTTAACGTATGTATTGGCAAACCCAATAACGACATCATACGCAATGCTTTCAGCGCAAGATACCTCAAGAATTATTGAAATGGCCTGGGAAGACCGTACGCCATTTGAAGCCATTGAACACCTGTATGGCTTAAACGAATCTGCTGTCATCAAATTGATGCGCAGTACCATGAAACCAGGTAGCTTTAAATTATGGCGCACGCGAGTTACAGGCCGAAAAACCAAACACCTTAAGCTACGACCAGAGGGAGTCGATCGTGGTTATTGCCCTACACAATATAAGCCGCGATCTAAATAGCCTGAGCGTGGGATAAAAAATGGCTTAAGCCAGCACAAAAAAAGGGAGATGCCAATGCATCTCCCTTTTTATTCATGTATCGGTCATGACTTCTCGCTATGAACTAACCTTCTTTTAGCATGTCACTGCACGACTTGTTTAATAGCTGCCTGCAACGCCACACACCAAGTGTTGAAACAATGGCGGCGCCAGCCACAGGTGCGATACCCCACCATGGCCAATGCATATACACAACCAACTCAAACACCTGCGTTTTTAGCATATACAAGGCAAACTCGGCCACGATGACCGCTAACAAGCCAGCAATGGCACCCAGTAGGGCAAACTCAAACCCAGTTGATGCCCGCAATAACCAACCTGATGCACCAAATGTGCGTAATACCGCTAACTCACGTTGACGAGTGGCCATACCGGCCTCGGTTTGGGCAATCAGCACTAGTGCACTGGCTAACAACACCAATGCTAATACTAGCGACAAAGACAAAGACACTTGTTCAATAATTTGCCTTAGCTGCCCTACCATAGCGCCAACATCAATAATCGACACCGTCGGGAATTGCCTAATTAATTGCAACACCACCTGGTCTGCCGTTAACGTGCTGCCATCGGCGGCCAATAGTTGATCATTAAGATGAAAACTGGCCATTGAAGTATACGCAAAAGGCTCAAGTGCTTTAGGGGTGAAAATCATGTAAAAGTTTGGCTGCAAGGTTTCCCACTGCACCTGTCTAATACTGGCAACCGTGACTGATAAATCCTGGTTATCGATTCGATAAGTCAGTTTATCACCCAGTTTAAGCTCCAAACGCTCAGCCACACCAGATTCAACAGACACCTCATCGTCGGTTTGATTAAACTGACCCTCAAGCAATTTGTTATTGGGCGGCAAGGTATCACGATAAGTTAAGTTTAACTCACGAGAGATCCCCACTCGACCTTCAACGCCATCGTCAGCTTGTTTACCCGAGATCAACTCTTCATCATTAATATGGGTTAAGCGTCCGCGCACAACCGGGTAAATATCGGTGGCTTTTATATGATTGAGGGTTAAAAAGTCATCGAGCGGTTTACTGTCTTCAGGGGCAATGTTAACCAAAAAGTAATTAGGCGCATTTTCTGGTAACTGCTTTTGCCACTCGTTAAGCAAATCTTGTCTTAAGGCCAAAATAGTTAGCAGCAACACCAAAGCACTGCTAAAGCCGACCAATTGCACCGCATTTTGACGAGCTCGGCGACGCAGCCCAGCCAAAGCAAGTTGCAATGGATTGGTGGTTCTCATGCCAATGCCGTGACCGAGGCGGATCATCACAAACCCTAATAGGCTCAGTAACACGCCAAGTAACATGACCGCTAACACGACAGTCATCGTCAGCGCGAGGCTTCTTGAATACAAATACCCTAAAAGCGCCATCGCCGCTAAGCTGAGAAGCAAATGCAACCACATGCCGAGCTGTAAACCCTCAAGCTGACGTTGCAGCACCCGCAGTGGAGGAATCGCCAATAAACGCATTAACGGATAAGCCGAAAACATAAACGCACTGATTAAGCCGGTGCTGACACCGAGTAATACCGGGCGCAAGTAAGGCGGTGAATACGCCGCGATTTCGGGCGGTAAAAACGCTGTGATACCAAGGTCGAGTAACAAGCCACCGATTAAACCAAGCGCAATACCGAGTAGTGTCACTAAAGATAAATGTAACCCAAATAACACACGGATTTGTTTACCCGACGCGCCAAAGGTTTTCAGCATCGCGACCACATCATAATGGCGTTGACAATAACGCTGCGCCGCAATACCGATAGCCGCACACGCCAATGCAATACCCAATAAACTGGCTAGCAATAAAAAGCGCTCAGCGCGTTGTACCGCGGAGGCAATCGGTGAATCACCAGATTGCACATCAACCCAGCGCTGGCTGTTATTGAGTAGTGGTTTAGCTTGTAGTTCAAAATCAACCAATTGCTGCGCATCACCGGTAAACTGGTACAGGTAGGTCACACGGCTGCCCGGCTGAATAATCCCCGTAGCAGCGACATCATTTAGATGAATAAGCAACACAGGTGATGAGGCAAATGGATTAAAACCGGCATCGGGTAAGCGACTGATTTCTTCGGTTAGTGATAACTCACTGTTACCTAACTCAATGCTTTTAGGGTATCCAAGCAAGCCTCCTAAACGATTTTCATACCAGGCCTGGCCAGTTTGCGGTAACGCGCGCGTTATGCCGGTGCTGAGCTCAATGTCGCCTTTTAACGGGTAACCATCCCCCACCGCTTTGACGGTCACTAATTGAAATTTATCACCCGAATAGACCATCGAGTTAAATTGCATATTGGTGACATGGGCAAGGCCAATGTCGTCTGCAATGGTTAACACTTTAGGGTCTAACTCAACGGGTGAATCGATAATACGATCGGCTGCAATAAAGTTTGCGGCTTCACCATTAATGGCCACTTGTAAACGCTCGCTAACCCGAGCAAGCCCAGTAACCGACAGCACAGCTAAGGTTATGGCCAATACAATCAGCACTAGCTGACCTTGAGCAAGCTCGCGTTTAAATAACCGCCAAGCAATACGCCACTCCATTAGCTTACCTCCTCGGCCTGCTCAACAACGTCTTTCATTGCATCACGAGTATTTGCTGCTGGTTCAGACAAATGACCATTTTCCATAACAAGCTGTCTTGCACAGCGCTGTGCAAGGTGTAAATCATGAGTAACGAGTACCAAGGTTGTGTCACTTTCTTGGTTAAGGGCAAATAACATGTCGGCAATTTTATCGCCGTTGACACTGTCTAAGTTACCGGTTGGCTCATCGGCAAACAGCACTTTAGGTTCACAAATAAATGCTCTGGCAATTGCAACTCGTTGCTGCTCACCGCCAGACAATTGTTTCGGTAAATGATTTAAGCGATGCGACAAGCCAACACGTTCAAGCATCGCCTGGGCTTTTTGCTTGGCATCGGTAACGCCTGCAAGCTCTGCAGGTAACATCACGTTTTCTAACGCGGTTAAAGTGTCGACCAACATAAAGGATTGAAAAATAAAGCTGACTTTTTGCTTACGCAGTGCGGCTTTTTGCTCTTCGTTTAGCCCTGACAATGCGACACCATCAAGCACTATCTCACCTGAGGTTGGTGTGTCTAAAGCGGCTAATAATCCAAGTAAGGTTGATTTACCCGAACCCGATGGTCCAAGAATAGCAATGCTGTCACCTTGCTTGACTTCTATATTAATGCCGTTGAGGATAGTCAACTCTCCCTCTTGGGTCACTACAGTTTTATTAAGGTTAGTTACAGTTATGGCATTGGTATTTCGAACGATATTATTAGACATACAATCCTTCTTCTTTTTGTCGCTTAAACGCATGTTAGCTACTGCATTTACGCTAATGTTAATGTGCGCGCCTACCTATGCTGCCACGGTTTTGATACTAGGTGATAGTTTAAGTGCAGGCTATGGCATGCCAGAAAATCAAGGTTGGGTACAATTACTGCGAAACGAACTGCCTCAACATGAGATTGTTAATGGTTCTGTCAGTGGCGAAACAACTGCAGGAGGCTTACGCAGGCTCCCGAGTTTACTGGACTCTAGCCAACCAGACATTGTTGTTATTGAGCTCGGCGGTAACGATGGTCTGCGTGGATTCCCACCAAATCAGTTGAAATCAAATCTTACAAAAATCATCACGCAATCACAGGAGCACGGCGCCAAAGTGTTGCTGACCGAAATCATGGTGCCACCAAATTACGGACCTCGCTACACAAAAATGTTCACTGATGTGTATCATGAATTGGCAGATGAATACTCGCTCAGCCTAGTGCCATTTTTTATGCAAGATATCGCGGCAGATAAAAGCTTGATGCAACGTGATGGCATTCACCCAAATGAGTTGGCACAAGATAGAATTACGCAATGGATGCTGCCTTGGATCACAACAGCAATAGATAAGTAACTATTTAAATTTTATAAGTTTCACAGCAAATGTTAAAATGTTTTGCATAAAGTGAACGAAAGTCATTTTATTTTCAGTATCAATGTTTAGAATGGATGCTCAGCAAGCAATTAAATAACGATAAACTTTAGACAATTAGACAATTTAAGGAAATAACATGTCCGTCAGTCGTCAAAAAAAAGTATATTTACCTAGTGCGACCCGTAAAAACCAGTACATCACTATCGGCTTTCCTTTAACTGATGAATACCTTAATGCCTACAGTAGTTTAGAAACTTGTTACGATGAATTCAGTAAACTAGTATACCAACTCGCTGAAAAACAAGAGCTGTATAATGTGCATGTGGTTACCACAGATAAATTACCTATGGTGCGCTTTCACAGCGAAGCATATTGTTTAAGTTCAAATGAACAACTGCGTTTCTTTTATAATCCTGCGCATCATGAAGCGAATCGCCTTCACAGCACGCCAGGCTTTAGAGCGCGTAAATTACGTATTGTCTTTTTAGCGACAGGTGATGACTTACGCAGCAACGCTGCCAGTTTTCACACTAAAATCCAGCAATTTATTGCCGAACTCAAGCCGCTGTTACCCGTGAAAGATGTACCGATTAAAATTCGCGACCACCAGCATATCTCTTATGACTTTTTTGCTAAAGCAAAGGGCCTAAAAGAAACTTATGGCTATAAGTTACGTGCGGTAGATAGCCGTTATCAACGTCGTCACTGTGAATTACCTGAAAACGTCAGTACATTGAACTACGTCACCATTAACATTCCTGTCGATCGCCGAATTAAAAAGCAATTGTTGGCTAATGACACGGTCGATTTTGGTGCTGTTTATCAAACGGTTTATGACAAATTTATCCAAGCAACCCAAAGTAAGCAACTAAAGCGCGTCGCGATGGTGGCTAATGGCAAGTTGCCGCTAGTGCGTAACAGTAAGTACGAGCAGCTCACCAGCACTGATGAGTTTCAAATGATTGGTTTTGACCCTCACGCCCAATCTCCAGAACCGATTGGCCACTGGGACAGCAATAAGCTCGTCGATGTTTTCCGCTTTGTGATTGTTGCTGGTAAGAGTGACGAAACCGATGAAGGCTATGGCCGCTTTATGAATCAAGTAGAAGATGCATTACGCATGTTTACTCAAGATTTTGATATTGATAAAGAACATGTCGATGTGATTTTACGCTTCCACCAGCACATCAGTTATAAAGCTCAGTAATGATGTCATATTGATTGTTATGCTTATCTAAAACAAAAACGACAGCCAAGGCTGTCGTTTTTTTTATCATTCTTTACACTTATACTGATTGATTACGTTCAACCAATTTGTTCATCACGGCGTTAACCGATAACGAAGCACCATGGGCAATTTTATCGGCCAGCTTTTTCTTCATCTGATATCGAATTTTAATCACTTGGTGTGTTTTGACTAAGTTTAAAATAACATCATCGCTAGTTGAAATCTCATCAATCAACCCTAAATCAATCGCTTGTTGACCATACCAATGCTCGCCTGTGGCCACCTTAGCAATGTCCATTTCTGGACGGTAGCGGCCAACAAACTCTTTAAATAACACGTGGGTTTCTTCAAGCTCTTGTTGAAACTTGGCGCGGCCTTCATCGGTATTTTCACCAAAGATAGTTAAGGTGCGCTTAAAGTCGCCCGCAGTATGTTGTTCGTAATCAATATCATGCTTTTTAAGCAAACGGTTAAAGTTCGGCACTTGCGCCACAACGCCAATAGAACCGACAATCGCAAAGGGAGCCGCATACACTTTATTGGCCACACAAGCCATCATATAGCCACCGCTCGCAGCCACTTTATCGATACAAATCGATAATGGGATATTGGCTTGACGTAAACGGTCTAATTGGCTTGAAGCAAGGCCATAGCCATGCACCATGCCGCCGCCACTTTCTACATTCACCAACACTTCATCATCTTTATCGGCAATGGTTAAAATAGCTGTGACTTCTTCACGCAGTGAGGCAACCTCACCCGCATCGATACTGCCTTTAAAATCGATAACAAAGACTTTACCCTTGGTGACATCTGCTTTATCAGCGGCTTTTTCATCAGCCTTAACCTGTTTTTCATAAGCTTTAAATTGCTTTTTAGACAACAACTCTTCTTTCAACTGATGCTTAAGTTGCAATAGCTCATCTGAAATATCGGTCAGGCGTAATTCACCTTTTTCAGCTTTGTTTTTCATGCTACTGGCTAACACCAATACCACTACAGCCATTATTGCTATCACAATCGTCACGGCTTTAGCTAAAAATAAGCCGTATTCATATAAAAATTCCAAATTTCACTCCACAAAGGAAAAACAGTCTGCCGACATTTTATCAGTAATTACCGATAAATAGAGAATAAAAAACCCAGCAATTTGCTGGGTTTTAAGTCAAAACGGCGACTAATTAGTAACGATTAGTTACAGCTTTTAATCACATCACTGTTTGATACCACAATAGTGGCTTGTCCAGCGCCTGCACTCTTAGCAAAGCCAGCAACCTGAGCTTGCATTTCAGCCGTTGCCGCAGCAGCCATACCATCGGTAACACCTGGTACTTCACTAGGGCTAACAATTGAACTGTGGTGACCTTTAGAGAAACGCACCGCACCTGAACCTGGCATAGTTGCATCTACGCAATCTAAACCGATAGCGGCAATTAATGGCTCTGTACCTGATAGTGGGAAATTAGCCACACTGTTCGGTAAGGTTTGGTCAGGTAAGTTATTAGCATCATCGCCCGCGATTTCGATTAAATGAACCGGGATCTCTGTCGCAGCTAACATACCAGCATGGTTTAATGGATCCGCTGAATCAATGGCAGTTTGTACAGCCAGTGCAAATGATGGAATAAACCCAGCATAAACAGCCTGTACTAATGCTTCGTACTCAGCAGTACCTTCTTCATAACCTGCAGTGTTAGCAGCCGTTAATAGCGCAGCAAACGTGCTAGACGCCGTTACGTTAGCAAACAATTGTGGACCAAATGCAGCAGAGCCAGCAAATGAACCTGCTAAACCACCCGCTGGAGCCACTAGTGACGCTGCATTAATGGCATAAGGGTTACCTAATGACGCACCTGTAGACGGGTCTCTCAAACCAGTACTGGCGTATGTCGAGAAAGTTGTACCGACAATACCGCCTAAGCTTAAACCTTGAGCACTGATTTTAGAGACATCAAACACTTGTGGTTGGTTAGCAGCCGCTAATTGTCCTGCCATACCCTCTAATAATAAACGCAATGCTAAATGATCTAGCGTTGCCTGGCGGAAGTTATCACGCACAGTTAAGGTACTGGCAATGTTAACAAACACGAGTGGATTACCATTAGTAAATGCATCAGGTTTACCAATTAAGTTACCAAATGCAGGTGCCGTTGCAGATATTTCATAAGCGCCACCATTGCCAATCTCAAATGAGCGCTCACCGTGCAGTGGCATATCGATTGAAATCGTCGCGATACCGGCCGCAGCATAAGTACCTGCATAGGCTAGGTTCATTTCTTTACCGCCACCTAAACCGTGCATGGTAATCGTTGTTGGCCAGCCACTTGTTGGTGGAACAAATGTGCCACCTTGAGCGGTTGTAAATGCTGCAAGTTTGGCTGCATTTGGCAAGGTAATTTGCACCGGAATCGTTTCATACCCTTTAATTGCAGGGATAGGATTAAGACGCGTTAAGTGCTTGGTTTTATCCGCTGCAGTGCCATCATCCAATTTCCACTGTTTACCGGCAAGTAATGCAGGATTCGCTAACGCAGCTTGTGCATCAACACCTTGCTCAGATGCTTGAGTAAAAAAGTTGGTTTGGCTTAACGTGCCAGCTTGTAATGCCAATAACACTGATACAGGGCTGTCACCCTGAGCAAACCAGCGACCATTTGGCGCGGTTGGCGCACCATCGACAACCGGAATCACACAACTAGCAGAAGAACAGTTACCATAAAATGGCACTTTAATTTCAGCTTTATACACATCAGCCATATCAGCTAATACGTATGCAACACCACTGGCTGAAGTTAATCCTAACGCCTGAGCAGCAGTGTAACCCGCTGGAGTTGGCGTTTGAGTAAAAGCAGGTTTATATGGGTCGCTAGACGCCATTAACAACTTAGCCGTCTCATAAACATTGGTTATCGACTGCGTAGTAAATAAGCCTGAGAAAATAATGTTTTCAGAATCAACACCGTGCTCAGCAGCAACGCCTTTTTCATAGCTATTAACTAAGCCTTGTAATTGTAATTGAGCAGCAGTTTCTAGCGGCTTTGTTTCAATGTCTAACTTAAGTAAGTTATATGTTGTAGAAGGCGCAATACTGCGACCTAACGAATCCTGAATTAAGTCTGTTGCCACATATAAATATGATTGAATGGGTTTTAAAGGCTTAAGTGGCACAATCACCACACTGCTACCTGATGCTTTAGTGATAAAATCAACACCAAAGGTTAATTCTTCACCCACTTTACAAGCTGATACTGATGCTTGTGAAGTACATTCAGGATCGGTAGAAAGCGAACCTCCTACTGTGGCTTCAAAAACGCGAACAGCACCTGGCTGAAATACCGATGCAGCATCAATGGTGAGTGCATTACCCTGTAGATCGTTTGCTAGCTCCATAGTTATTGAAATTGGTGAGCTAGTTGACCATCCATCTAATGCACCAAGTGCGATTGAAGGATTGGTGTAATCGACACCGGTTTCACCCGGGATAGACAAGGTACCATCTGTAGTACCACTAAACAGTAAATCGTTAGGTAGCGGCAGTTTGCCATTAGCTGGATCAAACTGAACGTACGACAGAGGCACTAATGGTTCAGCTTTTTCTTTTGCTTCGTTAAAACTATCACCGCCACATGCCGTCAAACCGAGAGCAGATGTTATTGCAACACCCAAAATGAGTCTTTTCATCTTTTTTCCCCAAATCTTGTTTTAATAATTTTGTTTTCCCCAAGAATTGGTCACAATAGTCCAATCATGCGACCAAAAGGACTTATGTTAGTCCTTAACTATTCTCAAGTTAACGCAAAATTATAGAGTTAGCTACAAGTTTGTTACATGCAAATGACCTATTCGCATACAATTATCAATCATTTGTTTCAAACGGTCGTTTATTTTTTATTCGGTTCTAGATTTGACGGGCGATTGCGCTTAGAGGAATTAATTAATCATGTTGGAATATCAAGCTGCAAAAGATTTACTTAATAATAAAACTATCTTGGTTACTGGTGCTGGAGACGGAATTGGCCAGGCAGCCGCGATTGAATTTGCTAAGCACGGCGCGACCGTTATTTTACTGGGTAAAACCGTTAAAAAACTTGAAAAAGTGTACGACGAAATCATTAATGCAGGTTATCCGACCCCTGCTATTGTGCCACTTGATTTAAAAGGGGCAACAGAGCAGAACTACATCGACATGGCTGAAACCATAGCAGAGCAATTTGGTCACTTAGATGGGTTATTACACAATGCCTCACAACTCGGTGCATTAGGCCCGTTTGAACACATTGATCTTGCTTCGTTAGAGACCATAATGAAAGTCAATGTAACGGCTCAGGCTATTATGACCAAAGCGTTATTACCGATAATGCGTAAAGCACCACATGCATCCATTATCTTTACTTCTAGCAGTGTTGGCCGTAAAGGTCGTGCTTACTGGGGACCATATGCTTTCTCTAAATTTGCGACCGAAGGCATGATGCAAGTGTTAGCTGATGAATGTGATGAAACACATGTACGTGTTAATACCATTAACCCAGGTGCGACTCGCACGGAAATGCGCGCTAAAGCATACCCAGCAGAAGATCCACAAACATTAAAAACGGCGCTGCAAATTATGCCGACTTATCTGTTTTTAATGGGTGATGAATCTATTGGCACTAACGGCCAGGCATTGAACGCGCAATAATGAGTCTGTAGCATTTAATCGACTCAACTGAATGAGCTGTACTCAAATAGTCCAGCGACATTTATTGAACAAAAAAATGGAAGCCAAGGCTTCCATTTTTATTATTAATTTTACTACATCTATACTAACTTCAATTGGCTAACTTCAACTGGCTAGCTTAAAAGCTGATTTTATTCGCATTTTGACCGACTAATTTCTCGCCGACACCTTTTACCATAGTCAATTGCTGTAAATCTTTAAACTTACCATTTTTAGCTCGATAATCGACAATAGCTTGCGCCTTAGCTTGACCTATGCCCTTAAGCGATTGTAGCTCGGTGACACTGGCTTTATTTACATTAACACAGGCTAATTTAGCCGTGTTTTTGTCAACGGTTTTGGTTACTTTTTTGGATGTTTCAGCGGCAACTTTGGTTTTGGCTGAGTCGGCGGCAAAAGATGAGGTGCTGAAAAAACAACATAAGCACATAAATACCGCAGTTAATGTCAATGATGACTTCATTAGAGTCTCCTTGTTTCCTTAAATTGCTGGCATGTTCCCTACTCCATAAGCCAGCGCGAAGATTCAGAACGCTATGCTGTTTCTAAATCGACACTAACTGTAGTCAACAATGATGAGTTGTACATAAAAAACACAATTCGCTATCACTGATTATTAACTTTTTCTGTCGTTTTGGTTTTTGTCTTGGTCATTATCGACGAGGTAAATTGACTTAATTCACCCAATAAATGCTGGTGAACTTGAGTTAGCTTGGGCTTGTTTTTAGCTTTAAAAGCAATAGGACGACATAAACTCATGGCCTGGTAGCCTAGCCTTGCTGTGAGCAAGCCACCGCCCAGTCCCTGCGCTATCCGAGTGGATAATTTACCGGTCATTTCAACAGATAATAATTGTGTGCCGAGATCGGTAATCACTTCAGTACTGCCCGCGTAAATCACATTGATAATGATGCTACGGATAAGCTTAATCCGACTCCAATAGCCTAATTCAATGCCATAAATAGCAGCCACTTCATTAATCATCTTTTGATTTCGCCACAAAATGATGGCCATATCTAACGCGGCCAACGGACTTGCAGCGAGTAATAATGCCGACTCAGCGGCAAATCGATTGACTCTTTTTTTCGCTAACAAATCACGTTCACTAAGCACTATTTGATCAAACAGCATGACAATCTCAGCATCATTATGCTCTTTATTACTGGCCTTAATGTAATGCTGCTTTGCCTCAGTATTGGGGTATTTTGCTAAAATAGGTGCAATAAATTTATTAGCTTCTCCCATTTGCATACTTTGCGATAATCGCTCTGCAATAGCCTGGTGATCGGCCACTTTTTTAAGGTTAACCAATTTACGCCATTCTTTAACAACCCCGACCCCAGCCCATAGACTCACAATGGCCAAGACGGAGGCATAAAAACCAAACAACCAGGGGCTTTGATTGAATGACTCCAATAGGCCAATTGCAGTTTGCACAACAGCTAGTAAAGCCACACTGATTAACGATAACACGGCTAACCTAGACCAGCGTTTAGGCTTGCTGGGGGCAATACTGTCAGAGATTGACTCAGGCAGTTCATCTAGAGCTTGTTCGCACACAAAATCAACGTCATTGAATGATTGCGTTGGTTTAATAGGCTCAGCGGTGTTGCTTGCCTCTGCGTCGTTAATAAGTTCAGCGTCAGTAAAGACTTGCGATTTTTTAAGTCCCGAAGCGTTATTTGTCTGATTCATAAAGATACTCACACTCATGCAACTAGGTTAATTTATCGCCTAATAGAAACTCTAAAAGATGATCTAGACGAATATGTTCAAACGTTGGATGAGTTTCATTTAAATGGCTAATATTTGGAGGTAAAAAGGCGTTAAAGTTAAACCCCTGTTGTTGCCAAAATGTGGCATCAGGCAAGGTTATTGGCACATCGCCGGGATAAACCGTTATTTGCTTGCCGTCTAGGCCTGTGCCTTTGACCACTTCTTGCTGGCCGTTACCTGTATTGACCATGCCATGTTGCGTTGCTTTAATCGCACTGATGGCCATGGTCTCAACTTCGCCGCCTTCAAAATTGGCGTAGTGCTGGCTTTGTTGCAGCATGGCGTTGAGTAAACTAAGCACATGACTTTGTTGGTCTCTTGTCACCCGGTCAACCTGGCTTGCAGCAAATAATACTTTATCAATACGGGGTGAAAACAGACGCTTAATTAAGCTTGATTGCCCAAACTGAAAGCTTTCCATAATACTGTTTAACGCACGGCCCATATCAGTAAACTGCGCTTGCCCCTTGTTTAATGCATTTAAGCAATCCACCAGCACCACTTGGCGGTCAAAACGTGAAAAGTAATCGCGATAAAAAGGTTTTACCACTTGTGAAACATATTGCTCATAACGGCGCTTTAGGACATGGTAATTTGAGTCATTAGGACTTGAAGCCAGTTCAGAATGATTCAACGGGCTAAGATCCAATAAAGGGAAAAAGGCTAATAATGGCGTGTTCTCATATTCGCCTGGTAACAGCATCCGTCCAGGTTGGGCGTGGTAAAAACCTTGTTCACGGACTAAGTCAACGAGCAGGTTTTGGTAAACATCGGCGACATATTTAAGTTGTTGTTCATCGGCGACTTCAGCTAAATCTAACTTGCTCACCGCCTGAGTAAATTCGTCATAGTAAGGAGAGCAACTCAAACTGGTGACATTTTGCTGTTGCGATAAACACCAATGAGTAAAGTCATGTTTGAGCATAGGCAAATCAAGTAACCATTCACCAGGGTAATCGACTATATCGACATATAATGTGGCGCTGTCAGTTAATTTAGCCAATATGCCTTGTTGAGGTTGATACTTTATTGCTAAGCGTAATTCAGTAATAGTTCGCGTTGATGCAGGCCAATGCGGCGGGGATGAGTTTAATGCATTCATTGAGCCTTGGTAATCAAAGCTGGCGATGTCTAGGTCTGGCTGCATCGCCCGCTGTACGCCAATTAAGCGATCTTCTCTGGCAACTTGCCACAAAGGTAATGGGTTATGTTTATTGCCTTTACCGGCATGTAACAGCTGATTGACCAGTCCACTAATAAATGCCGTTTTACCGGCACCAGATAAACCCGTAACAGCAAGCCTAACATGGCGATCTGTACTACGGTTCACAATAGATTGAGCCGCTTGAGTCACTTTAAACAAGGAACGATCTAATAATCTCATAATGGCTAACAGATCCTTACATCACGAGTAATAACAAAACAAGGGCGGTAAACCGCCCATTTAGAGTAATTAAAGACTATTGATTTCCCGCTTTAAGTCAAAGCTATCTGACGTAACGTGTTTCTCTAGTCGCTGCAATCGAGTTTCCAGTCCATTAAACTGACGGCTGACATCAAATAAGGCACGTTTTGCAGGCTCACCGGCTTGCCATACCTTCTTTTTAACTTCAATGTCCTTGTGTTGTTCGTCATATTCTAATGTCTGTGGTTTAACATCTAATATCATCCACAGTGCAATATAAATAACAAACACCACACCGGTACCGCCAAGCAGAAATATCGATACTGCTAACACGCGCACTAACCAGGTTTCAAAGTTAAAGTAATCCGCGATGCCTGAACACACTCCCGCTATTTTACCACTTTTAGGATTGCGATATAACGTTCGACCGTTAGATGTGCCCATGTTTCGCCCTCCACTCTGGTGAATCAGTATCTAAAATTGCTTCTAAGGTTTCTATGCGATGGCTCATTTTTTCAGCTTTCGCAATAAGATCATTAAGCTGACCGAATTCTTCCTCAGTGAGTCCTTGGCTCACTTGTCGCTTACTGCGGTAGTGAAGAATCAACCAAATGGGGGCAACAACAACCAGGAAAATGATAATTGGTGCTACAAGAAGATCCATATCCATAACTCACCTCTGAAAAATTATTATGCTTTTGATTTAGGTTGTGATTTTGCGTTTACTTTTGCTTTCAGTGCAGCTAACTCATCGTTAACAGCATCTTCAGCTTCTAATGCGGCAAACTCATCGGCAAGTGAATCTTTTTTACCTAAGTCATATGATTCAACTTGAGCTTCGAGGCCTTCAACACGACGCTCGTATTGCTCAAACTTCATCATTGCATCATCAATTTTGCTTGAATCAAGCTGCTTTTTCACTTCTAAGCGTGAAGTGGCAGTTTGCTTACGCATAATGATGGTCTTTTGGCGAGCACGGGCATCATTCAATTTCTCTTGCAGTTGTGCCACTTCGTCTTTTAAACGTGTGATATGTTCTTCAACAACTTGCAACTCCATTTCAAGCGTTTGCAATAAACCCGTGGTTTTTTGCTTTTCAATTAAGGCGGCTTTTGCTAAGTCTTCACGATCTTTAGATAATGCTAACTCAGCTTTGTTCTGCCAATCTTGAACTTGCTCTTGCACACGACTAATGCGACGTAACAGTTCTTTTCTCTCAGCCAATACTTTGGCAGAGGTTGAACGTACTTCTACTAACGTGTCTTCCATTTCTTGAATGATAAGGCGAACCATTTTTTCTGGATCTTCGGCTTTATCTAGTATTGCACTGATATTTGAATTAACGATATCTGCAAAGCGAGAGAAAATTCCCATAATGTATTCCTCAAAAAGTAACGTGGATGTCGCAATAGGTATTACACATTGCGTGCCAACTTTTTCAACTATAACAATATCAGCTAGTTATACAAATATTTAACTTTTACTTTCATTTATTAACTAAGCCATCTATTATGATTTTCACCAATTATTAGTCTAATTCACTAACAATTTTGCGAGTAAGCCAACTGTGAGTAAACAATACCAACAAGATAATCTCATCGGCCAATCTAATGCGTTACTCGAAGTATTAGAACATGTGTCTAAAGTCGCGCCTTTATCAAAACCGGTGCTCATTATTGGTGAGCGCGGTACCGGTAAAGAGCTTATTGCAGAGCGTTTGCATTACTTATCTGCCCGATGGGACCAAAGCTTTATAAAACTTAATTGCTCATCATTAAGTGAAAACTTACTCGAAAGTGAACTGTTTGGCCATGAGTCTGGTGCATTTACAGGTGCCAAAGGTAAACACGAAGGCCGCTTTGAGCGCGCCGATGGTGGAACATTGTTTTTAGATGAATTAGCCAATACCTCTGGGCTTATTCAAGAAAAACTTTTGCGAGTCATTGAGTACGGCGAATTTGAACGTGTTGGTGGCAGTAAAACCGTACAGTCGGATGTACGTCTCATCTGTGCTGCGAACGAAGATTTACCAGCACTTGCTGAAACCGGCGAATTTAGAGCCGACTTGTTAGACAGATTAGCCTTTGATGTGATTACCCTACCGCCACTTCGAAGCCGCACCGAAGACATTATGACGCTAGCCGAACATTTTGCGATTAGTATGGCAAGGCAGCTCGGGCTTGAATATTTTGGCGGTTTTGGCGCCATCGCCATTGAGCAACTGATGATGCACGATTGGCCGGGTAATATCCGAGAGCTCAAAAATGTGGTTGAACGCAGCGTGTACCGAGAAGGTTCTGAAGGCCAAGAGATTGACCACATTATTTTAGACCCATTTGCGTCCCCCTATCGCCCATTGAGTCGAGTAAAAACTCGCGAACGTCAAGCAAAACCAATCGAATCCGTAATAGACAAACCGCAAGCGGATGCAGAACAAAGCGAAGTGGCAATAATGCAAAGTAGCATTGAGTTTCCGATAAACTTCAAAGAATACACCGAAAATGCTGAAGTGACTTTATTACAACGCGCACTGGCTGAAGGCCTATATAATCAAAAGAAAACCGCGGATTTACTAGGGTTAAGCTACCACCAGCTAAGGGGTATTCTCAAAAAATACAACTTACTTGATAAGTCGTAAATGAACTTATGCATCAGCGATTGCTCCACTGACATGAACACTGTTAAAATGCTTACTCAAAGTCGATAAAAAATGATAACACCATGCCTGTTATAGTAAAACGCTGGTATCAGCTGATTTCCTTATGTTTTACCAGTTCGTTACTGGCAGCATGTGGACAAGCACAATTGCCTTCTGGTTTGGTGTATTGCAGCGAAGGTAACCCTGAGAGCTTTAACCCACAATTAGTGACCTCTGGCACCACTATAGATGCCACTTCACACCAAATTTATAGCCGACTGGTGAATTATAGCCAAGCTAAAGCCGATATCATTCCAGGCCTAGCTACTGAGTGGCTTATGTCTGAAGATGGCTTAAGTTACCAGTTTACGTTACGTGAGCATGTGAGCTTTCATAAAACACGTCGTTTTACGCCATCAAGAGACTTTAATGCTGACGATGTACTTTTTTCGTTTAATCGCATTATTGATCCCTTACACCCCTATCACTTAGTCAGTAGGACTGGCTATCCATTTTTTCAAAGCATTGGATTTGCAGAACTTATTGAGTCCATTGAAAAGGTCAATGACCATCAGGTAATTTTTCACTTAACCCGTAAAGATGCCTCGTTTCTCTCTAATTTGGCGACCGATTTTGCAGTCATACTATCAGCCGAATACGGTTATCAATTGTTATCTCAAGGGAAACCAGAAGACATTGATTACTATGCCGTTGGTACCGGCCCTTTTCAGCTTAACCAATATGTTAAAAATGAATACATTCGCTATAAAAAGCATCCCGTTTACTGGGGCCCAACGGTAGAGCTTGATCAGTTAGTGTTTGATATCACCCCAAGAAGCACCGCGCGTATTGCAAAATTGATTACCGGAGACTGCAGCGTATCAGCATTACCTAAAGCGGGTGAACTCGCCGTGGTCGCGCAGCACCCTGATGTGATTATTGATGCAAAGCCAGGCTTAAACGTTTCTTTTTGGGCCTTTAATACTCAAAAGCCGCCGCTCGATGATGTCCGCGTGAGACGAGCTCTTGCACATGCCATTGATAAGCGTAATATTCTGGATGCGGTGTATAACGATACTGCAGTTGAAGCCACTGGCGTTTTGCCTCCCGCATCGTGGGCTTACTCTCAAAACTTATCACCAAATGAATACAACCCACAAAAAGCCATTGCGTTATTGAGCGAAGCGGGGATTAATAATTTATCAATCAATGTTTGGGCAATGCCCGTTGCACGTATTTATAACCCCAGTGCATTAAAAACCGCCGAACTTATTCAAGCCGATCTCGCCCGGATCGGCGTAAAGCTGAATATCATTAGCTATGATTGGAGTGTGTTTACTCAAAAGCTTTCTGCTTCAAACTACGATTCGGTATTAATAGGATGGAATGCAGATAACAGTGACCCAGATAACTTTTTTACTCCGTTACTCAGTTGTGCCGCATTGGCATCAAACAATAACCGTTCTCGGTGGTGTCAAAAAGACTTTGAACATTTACTCGCTCAAGCGCAAAGTGTGACGTCGCAACCAGAACGCAAAGCATTTTATCAATCAGCCGAAGCCATTATTAGCGATCAAGTCCCTATGGTGACGCTGGCTCATGCAAAGAAGGTCGTCCTGAAAAAGAACAATATTACCGCAATGCAAATTCGCCCATACGGCGGGATCTCATTTGCTAAAGCGATACAAACATCAGAGGAAGACGAATAAATGTGGCGTTATCTTTTTAGACGCATCACCCTGTTTGTTGCCACATCGATGTTGATGATAGCAGTGCTGTTTATTGCTACGGGCTTGTTCCCTGCCAGCAAAGCGTATTCGTTGTCAGGGATCCAATATCCCTCTGCAGAGCAACAACGTCAGATAGACATCGATTATCAGTTAAACGATAACGTATTATTGCAATTTACTGCTTATCTTCGGCAACGATTGTCGGGCAATTTAGGCATTTCGAGCAACTCACAACAAACTGTGGCCGGCGAATTGGCATCGGTGTTACCCGCCTCTTTTGAATTATCATTATTCTCTGGGTTTATTGCTGTATTTTTTGGTGTGCCTATAGGAGTGATAGCCGCTTTAAGTAGAAATAAAGCACTGCAACACAGCATTTTAGCGTTTACATTAACGGGATATTCCATTCCGGTTTTTTGGCTTGGATTAACATTGTCAATGTGGTTTGGGGTTAATCTAGGTTGGCTACCGATTTCAGGGCAAATTAACTTATTATATGAAATCGAACCCGTGACAGGCTTTATGTTAGTGGACACGTTAATGTCCGAGTCCGCTTATCGTATTCCTGCTTTTCATGACGCTATTCTGCATTTGATATTACCTGCCGTCACCTTAGCGCTGTTGCCATTTACCCTGGTTGTACGCATCACTCGACAAGCGGTGATTAATGTCATGAATCAAACCTATATTCGCGCGGCTGAAGCTCGGGGATTACATACTTTTAAAATCCTCGTCCGCCATGCTATGCCTAACGCACTGATCCCGGTATTAAAAAGCATTGGCTTAATGCTCGGCTCATTTGCCAGCTACGGTATTGTTGTCGAAGTCATATTTTCATGGCCTGGCGTTGGCAGTTGGTTAGTTTCGGGGATTTATCAACGGGATTATACTGTTATTCAAGCAGGCATTTTGTCTGTGTCGCTGTTAATTATTTTCTTAAGTATTTTGATTGACCTAATGCATACCGCAATCAATCCGATGAGTAGAAAGGAATTATATGCCTCGCATTAAAGTCTATCATGAAGACCATATCGACTCGCCAATGTGGCGGGTTTGGCAAAGCTTTTCATCCAATCCTTTTGCGGTAATCGGTCTGTGGGCGGTAATATTTTTACTGGTGCTGACCATTTTTGCCCCGATTATTGCGCCCTACTCCGCAGAAACTCAAGATCAACTAGTATTGCTCTTGCCACCGTCTTGGGATCCGGCCGGTAAAGTCGAACACTTTTTAGGAACGGATGATCTAGGTCGTGATATTTTCAGCCGCATTTTACATGGCGTGCAACTCACCTTCGGCATGTCGTTATTAATTGTGGCGGTATCATTATTTTTTGGCTTTATTATTGGCTCGTTGTCGGGAATGATGCACGGTATCAAGTCTAGCGTACTCAGTCACTTACTCGATGCATTGTTGTCTATCCCGTCATTATTAATGGCTATTTTGGTGGTCGCAGTGATGGGGCCTGGGTTAAATAATGTGTTTTGGGGAGTGGTGATTGCCATGATCCCGCAATTTGTGCGTGCCATTCATCTCGCCGTCCATGAAGAACTGCAAAAAGAGTATGTTACCGCTGCAAGGTTAGACGGTGCTAATTCCCTGCAAATATTTTGGTATGTGATTATGCCTAACGTGTGGGATGTATTAATTATTCAGGTCACGATGGCGATTTCTGCAGCCATATTAGATATTGCCGCACTCGGTTTTTTAAACTTAGGCGCACAAGCGCCGAGTCCTGAATGGGGCGCGATGGTGGCACAGGGATTAGATAACTTATTACTCGCGCCATGGACAGTGACCATTCCCGGTGTTGCCATTTTGTTTACTGTATTATCGGTAAACTTAGTGGGTGACGGTTTACGCTCAGCACTTGCACCAATAAGAAACTAACTTATGCCATTACTCGACGTGCGTAATCTCACCATTGAACTCGATACCGCTCAAGGCCGCGTTAAAGTGCTTGAAAAGGTGAGCCTGACCATCAATCCAGGTGAAATCCATGGTTTAGTGGGTGAATCAGGTTCTGGCCGCAGCTTATTTGCTAAAGCGATTTTAGGTGTATTGGGTCCCAATTGGCACATTATCGCCGACCGTATGATGTGGGACGGTAAAAACCTGCTTGAAATGAGCGCCAAAGAACGTCGTAATTTAATGGGTTGCGACATCGCAATGATTTTCCAAGATCCATCCGGAAGTTTGGATCCGGTTAAAACGATTGGCAGTCAAATTATTGAAGCCATGATACCCAATAAGAATGTGCCTTTTTGGCGTCGTAGCCGCGACACCTATCTAAATGCACAAAAATGGTTACATAAAGTCGGCATCAAAAAACCTAAACAGCTGATGAAATGTTATCCATGGGAGTTGTCAGAGGGCGAATGCCAAAAAGTCATGATTGCAATGGCGGTGGCAAATCACCCTAAATTATTGATTGCTGATGAGCCGACCAACTCGATGGAACTCAATACTCAAGCACAAATTTTCAGGTTATTGTCTCAACTTAATCAACTGCAAAATGTCTCCATATTACTGGTGAGCCACGAGCTTGAAATTATGGTGAACTGGTGTGATAACCTGACCATTTTATACAGTGGCCAGGTAATGGAATCTGGGCCTGCTGCGGCAATGGCAGAATTGCCCTTTCATCCTTACACTCGAGCACTGTTAAAAAACTTACCTGATCATACTCAAAAAATGCGTCATAAAGCTGACTTACCAACGTTACAAGGTTCGTCACCGTCGATGCAGCACTTGCCTGCAGGATGTCGACTCGGTCCACGCTGCCCTGAAGCTCAGCGTAAATGCGTAAAACAGCCAAACCTTGAGCACATTAAAGGGCGCTATTTTGCCTGCCATTTCCCTTACCAAAGTGAGCAAGAAGATGACGACGCCATTGCTTAAAGTAAACGACTTGTGCAAACAATACGTCACAGGTTATAAACGTTTTAAACCACAATACTATCAAGCTTTGGCGCCTGTATCGTTTGAACTCGAACGCGGTGAAACTATGGCGATTGTGGGTTCTGTTGGTTCAGGAAAGAGTACACTAGCGCGTATTTTAGTGGGTGCAGAACGACGCAGCGGCGGTGAGATTTTTTTTGAAGGTGAAGCGTTAGAAACACGCAACCAAAAACAACGATGCCGATTAATCAGGATGATTTTTCAAGATCCCACCACATCACTCAATCCACGTTTATCAATAGGTAATTTACTTAAAGAGCCTTTACGTTTTAATACCACGCTGAATTCGAACGAGCGTAAAGCCTTAGTGTTTGAAACCCTGCGTAAAGTAGGATTACTGCCAGAGCATGCCGATTTTTACCCGCATATGATTTCAGAAGGCCAAAAGCAGCGCGTTGCCGTTGCACGGGCATTAATGCTCAACCCGAAAATTATTATTGCCGATGAAGCCTTAACCGCGCTGGATTTATCGGTTCGGTCGCAAATCATTAACCTATTGTTAAAGTTACAAAAAGAGATGGGTTTGTCGTATATTTTCGTGTCGCACAATCTCAATATTGTCCGCCATGTTAGCGACAAAGTCATGGTGTTACAAAATGGCGTTATGGTAGAGAAAACCACCACCGAAGCGTTATTTAACTCACCTCAACATGAATACACCCAACGACTTATTCAAGAGCAAAGTCAATTTATGCAACGACGCTAAACTGCTCCAACCACTGTACATTTACAGGCTTTTTAGCAAAAATCAGTGCCATTTACGCGTCGAACTATTTATCCTAGAGCCAATGTTAAAGGAAGAAACCTAAATATGATTATTAAACCTAAGATCCGTGGCTTTATTTGTACAACAACTCACCCTGTTGGCTGTGAAGCCAATGTAAAAGAGCAAATTGAACTCACCAAAGCCAAAGGCAAAATTGCTCATGGCCCTAAAAAAGTCCTTGTAGTGGGCTCTTCAAGTGGATATGGCTTGTCATCTCGTATTGCCTCAGCATTTGGCAGTGATGCAGCAACTATCGGTGTGTTTTTTGAAAAACCAAGCTCAGAAACCAAACCAGGTACTGCTGGGTGGTACAATACAGCGGCATTCGACAAATTTGCAAAAGCGGAAGGCTTATATTCCAAAAGCATCAATTGCGACGCCTTTAGCCATGCAGCCAAACAACAAGTTATTGACCTAATCAAACAAGATTTAGGCCAAATCGACATGGTGGTATATTCATTAGCATCACCGGTTCGCAAACTGCCAGACACAGGTGAAGTGATCCGCTCATCACTTAAACCTATTGGTCAAACGTATACTGCTACGGCGGTTGATACCAATAAAAATACTATTATCGACACTTCTGTAGAACCCGCAACTGAGCAAGAAATTGCCGACACCATTACCGTAATGGGTGGCCAAGACTGGGAATTATGGATGAGTGCGCTTAGCGATGCTGGCGTATTAGCTGATGGCTGCAAAACCGTGGCTTACAGCTACATCGGTACTGAGCTAACCTGGCCAATCTACTGGCATGGTGCACTTGGGCAAGCCAAGATGGATTTAGACCGCGCAGCACATGCGTTAAATAACCAATTAGCTCCGAAAGGTGGTTCTGCTAACGTCGCGGTGCTAAAAAGCGTCGTCACTCAAGCCAGCTCTGCCATTCCAGTCATGCCACTGTACATTGCTATGGTGTTCAAAAAAATGCGTCAAGAAGGCCTACACGAAGGCTGCATGGAGCAAATTTACCGTTTGTTTACCGAACGTTTATACCGTGAAGATGGTCAAGCACCTGTCGTAGACAGCGAAAACCGTTTGCGTTTAGACGATTGGGAATTACGTGAAGATATTCAGCAACACTGCCGCGATTTATGGCCACTAGTGACCACTGAAAACCTCAGCGAGTTAACGGACTACAATGAATACAAAGAAGAGTTTTTAAAACTGTTCGGTTTTGGTATTGATGGTATCGATTACGAAGCTGATGTTGATCCTAACGTGACATTTGAGGTAATTGAACTGTAACGTTCAATTAGCATCTCGTTAGTTCAAACCATTTAA
Source organism: Shewanella sp. MF05956 (assembly GCF_059758055.1). Classification (NCBI taxonomy): domain Bacteria; kingdom Pseudomonadati; phylum Pseudomonadota; class Gammaproteobacteria; order Alteromonadales; family Shewanellaceae; genus Shewanella; species Shewanella sp. MF05956. Next base: position 182,091 of record NZ_JCAYNV010000006.1, read on the forward strand.
CGAAAAGCCGCAATGCACTGCATAGCGGCTTTTTTGTATTTGAAATAGTGACGAAACTTACTGTCGCTAATCCTTCTTAATATATTTGCTTGCCGTCAAATCCTAACAATGAAAGTAAACCTGTACAGCAAAGGGTTACATTCACGGTCTAGAAATTAATTAGCCATAAAAAAGGGTTAAGCCAGATGGCTTAACCCAAAGGTTGCTGCACGTAAGGTATCAATGGTGTGGATTTGCGCTGAGTTAATGAAAAACATCCAACCATAAGTTATAGCAATAACCTCATTCCAATGATTTTACTCAACGAACAACTTTAAAAGTCTATTGTATCGGCAGATAAATTTTAACATGTTGCACTTGCCCGTCTGCCGCTACCACATCAAGGCGCTCGAACATCAACGGCAAATCACGTAATTCAACATTATGGGTATTAAGCCATTGGCGATACAAATAACTAACGCCATCATGTAATAACGAGTTGATGTTGTTACCTGCAGTATCGCTACTCACTAACATCATAGCGTAGCGACCTGCTGGGATAACTTTAGTCTGTATATCAGGATCTGTTAAGCCGCTTGAGGCTAATCGTACGAAATTGTCGCTGTCGAGAGATACACCAATACCCATGTGGTAAGGATTGTCCTGTGGATGGCTATAGAGCAAGTTGTACGTATGCCCAACATTAGGGCCTAATGCATTACGTTGACGCCATTGTATAAACCGCTGAACAGTAACGGGGATATCACTAAAGTGACCGGTGTGGTTCATGATTGCTAATACTAGCGGATCGAGTGCGATTTCAGTGACGGAGTAATGAAAATCGTTTTCTGAAGGTGCTTGAAATGATTTGAGAGGTTGTTGCTTAGAAAAGAAATTACCCCAATCAGGTGCGTGTTGAAATGATTGTGGACTTTGACCAATGCTGTCAGTGAAAGATTGGACAAAATGAGTCTCATCAATATAACCCAAACTAGTTGCAATCGTTGCGAGTGGTATTTGTTCACCAAAACCTAATTGATGCGCCGCCTGTAAACTCTTGAGTAAATCTACGTATTGTTCAATCGATAAACGATAAAGCGCATGAAATAAATGTCTAAAATGAGATTCAGCAATGCCGGAAATTTCAGCGAGAACACTGATGTTTACAGGAACATGCATATGCTTATCGACATACGCGAGCGCTTGTTCAAATGCTTTATCAAGTCTATGGCTCACTGCCATCTCCTTAGTCTTTAAATTTATACCATTATCGACGATTAATCGACTAAATGAATGCCCTTCTATTTACATAATCAACAACTCAACATGACTCAATATCGAAACGTTGAGGTTATTTAATTTGATCGAATAATGTTTACCACACTACTTAATTCGCTAATGCGTTAATGATCAAATTCAACCTGCGCCTCAGCTGAACGACATGGTGTTATCACTTTAAAAACAAAAAGACCTAGGTTTGCAGCCTAGGTCTTTTTTGAAGTATTCATGGCAGCGACTTAATTAATCAGCTACTGGGTACTCAATTTCAGCATCAGCTTTAAGCGTAGCGATGACCGCACGATAATCTGCTTCACTGTATTGTGGCGCTAAACGTTGCTTAAGAGTATTAATTAAGTTGTCATTAATCCCTTCAGCTTCATTCACTTTATCAACCACAATAACCGCATAACCTGTTGCTAACGCAGCAGTATCAATCGTGACACTGTTTGCTGCTGGAGCGGCAATCTTAAAGGCTTTATCGGTAATAGCTTGATCAATATCTTGATTAAAACGACCTAGCTTTGGCAATGCTGTTAATGTTGCACCGCTTAACGTGTCGTTACCTGCTTTTAACTGAGCCATAAATTCGGCCGCTTTTTCACGGGCGGTTTCATTAGCTTTGTCTTGCTTTAAGCGATCGCTAATCCCAGATTTAACATCAGCAAATGGCATAGTACCTGCCATAGTGTGTTGTTTCATACGAATAACAATCACATGGTTAGGAGCCAATTCAATCACATCACTGTTCATGCCACTGGCTAACACTTGGTCAGAGAATGCAGCTTTAATGAACTCAGGGTTATTAAATTGCGCAGGAACATTGTCACGCGAAAATAATGCGGTAGTTTGTACTTTACCGCCAACAGCTTGCGCAGTTTCGCTTAACGTATCAGGAATTTCATAACTGGTATCAGCAAGTTTACTTTGTAAGCCATAAAACACATCAAGGGCTTTCTTTTCTTGCAACTGAGCAACAATTTTTGCTTTTACATCAGCAAATGCAGTTGCTTGGCTTGCTTGTAAATCAAGTAACTTAATGATGTGATAACCAAATTCACTCTTAACCACTGGTGAAACTTGATCTTGTTGTAAGGCAAATAATGCTTCATCGAAAGCAGGATCCATTACGCCTTGTTCAAACCAATCTAATTGACCGCCTTGCTCTGCACTTAATTTATCGTCTGAATCGGCTTTCGCGACATCAGCAAAATTTTCGCCGTTATTAAGCTTAGCGGCAATCGCGTCTGCTTTGGCTTTATCTGCACTGTCATCGTCAGTAGCAGCAACAAATATATGTGCAGCTAAACGCTTTTCAGCTGTTTGATATTGCGATTGATGCTCGTCGTAATACGCTTTCACTTCTTCGTCTGAAGTTTGGCTGTTTTGAGCCATGTCAGTCGCGTTAAGTTCAACATACTCTAAGCTGACTTGTTCTGGGCTCAAAAACTGAATGACGTTAGCATCATAATAGGTTTGAGCTTCTTCGTCAGACACTGAAACAGTCGATAAGAAAGGTGTAGAATCAACCACTAAATAACGAATGTCGCGTGTTTGACCTTGAACTTGTGCAAGCTGTTTAGCTTCACCGTCAAGCACAAACTCACTGCCCACTAATGCATTTAATAACTGACGGCGAGTCATATCAATACGCATCATGGTTCTAAAACTGGTCGTTTGATAACCTAACTGACGCAGTACCGCAAGGTAACGGTCATTATCAAATTTACCATCAGTTTGAAAAGCAGGCTCTTCAATAATGGCTTTTTTGATTTGCTCATCAGATACACGTAAACCTAATTTATTAGCAGCTTGATCAATTAACTTATCAGCTACTAAACGGTCTAGTACACCTTTCTTAATGCCATTCATGTAATTGTCATCAGCGGCTAATGCATTAAACATTTCGCCTAACTGTTGCTCAATGCGTGAGCGTTCATTTTGGAATGCATTTTCAAGTTCACTGGCGCTAACTTCTTCACCATTAACGATTGCAGCAGGTACACCTGTGTTAGAGCCTAAATAGCTACTGACACCGGCAAAAGCAAAAGAAAGTATCACAAGCACAAGAATTGTTTTAGCAACAACCCCTTGTGAGCCTTCACGGATTTTTTCTAACATCTGAATTCTCGCTTGTTGCGATTAATAAAATAAAAAGGCGCATCACCTTGTGGATGCGCCTTAATGTAAATTATATGGAGTTATCAGACGCTACCACGGGTATGACCCAATACTCCCAATATTCGTTATGCTATACATAACAATATTGCTTTTCGTAAAAAGCACCGCCTAAGCAGTGCTTGTATTACGAATGCCTTACAAAGGCTACGTTGCTAACGATTTAGTTAACAGCGTCTTTTAACGCTTTGCCAGCTTTGAACGCAGGAATGTTCGCAGCAGCAATTTTAATTTCTTTACCCGTTTGTGGGTTACGGCCAGTACGTTCAGCACGTTGACGTACTTCAAATGTACCAAAACCAACTAGAGAAATCTTATCGCCTTCTTTAAGACCTTCAGTTACCGCAGCGATAAATGAATCTAGTGCGCGGCCAGCAGCAGCTTTAGAAATATCAGCACCAGATGCGATTTTCTCGATTAGTTCAGATTTGTTCATGTCATCCCCTTGAATGTTATTGTCGCGCCGCAACCAAATCCGTGTTTAGAGCGGTCTGCGGAGGCTTTATTGTAATAAGTTTGATAACACATCAAACCTAGTATGAAAACCAAAAAAATAAAATTGGATACAGCTCAAAGTCAGATGCCCCAAGGGCTTGGTGCGTCTGACTCTCCACAGACCTAGGCTACCACAGGTCAGCGTTTTGTTAAGCCCCTTTTTTCATTTTTTTTATGCTCTACAGCAATTTTTTAACTGATAAGCTATTTTTTAACCACTTCAAAGCCTTCAACTGGTCGCTCAAGCGCCAATTTCAATACTTCGTCAATCCAACGCACTGGATGAATGATTAAATCTGCAATCACATTTGCTGGAATTTCTTCCAAGTCGCGCTCATTTTCTTTAGGAATCAACACGTGTTTGATCCCGCCGCGATGTGCTGCAAGTAACTTTTCTTTCAATCCGCCAATCGGTAGCACTTCACCACGCAAGGTTATTTCACCTGTCATAGCAACATCACTGCGCACTGGATTACCCGTTAAGCTAGACACTAACGCAGTACACATTGCCGCACCCGCTGAAGGACCGTCTTTTGGTGTAGCACCTTCAGGTACGTGCACATGAATATCACGTTTTTCATAAAAGTCGCCGTTAATACCGAGGTTTTCAGCTCGAGCACGAACGACGGTCATCGCCGCTTGAATCGACTCTTTCATGACATCGCCCAGCGAACCGGTATAAGTGAGTTTACCTTTACCGGCAACTGAAGTGGCTTCAATTGTTAATAAGTCACCACCAACCTGTGTCCATGCCAGACCGGTTACTTGACCGATTTGGTTGCTTGATTCAGCTTTACCGAAATCAAAACGTTGTACACCTAGGAATGACTTTAAATTATCTTGATTAACTTCAACAACTTTGACAGTTTTATCAAGCAAAATGTGCTTAACCACTTTACGACAAATCTTCGATAATTCACGCTCTAATGAACGCACACCCGCTTCACGAGTGTAATAGCGAATAATGCCTAAAATAGCGCTGTCATCGACCTTAATTTCTTTTGCTTTAAGACCGTTACGTTCAATTTGCTTAGTCAATAAATGTTGTTTAGCAATATTGAGTTTTTCATCTTCGGTATAACCCGCTAAACGAATAACTTCCATACGGTCAAGTAACGGGCCTGGAATATCCATTGAGTTTGACGTAGCGACAAACATCACATCGGATAAGTCATAATCGACTTCGAGGTAATGATCGTTGAACGTTGCATTCTGTTCAGGATCGAGCACTTCTAATAATGCTGACGATGGATCGCCACGCATATCTGAGCTCATCTTGTCGATTTCATCGAGTAAGAACAATGGGTTTTTAACACCCACTTTGGCCATTTTTTGAATGACTTTACCTGGCATTGAGCCAATATAAGTACGGCGATGACCACGAATTTCAGCTTCATCACGAACGCCACCTAATGCAACGCGCACGTACTTACGCCCCGTCGCTCTCGCGATAGATTGACCCAGTGACGTTTTACCCACACCTGGAGGTCCGACTAAACACAAGATAGGGCCTTTAAGTTGTTTCACGCGACTTTGCACGGCTAAATATTCAAGAATACGCTCTTTGACTTTTTCAAGTCCGTAATGGTCAGCATCGAGTACTTCTTGGGCCTTGGCTAAATCACGCTTAATTTTAGAGCGTTGCTTCCATGGCACTGATGTCATCCAGTCAACGTAACTGCGCACAACAGTGGCTTCGGCTGACATTGGCGACATCATTTTGAGTTTATTTAACTCGGCAGAGGCTTTCTCTTTGGCGTCACTTGGCATGCCAGCTTCTTCAATCTTGCGCGCCAGCACTTCAAATTCGTCATGGGTTTCGTCTATATCGCCTAATTCTTTTTGGATGGCTTTCATTTGCTCATTCAAATAGTATTCGCGCTGACTTTTTTCCATCTGTTTTTTAACACGAGTACGGATACGTTTTTCAACTTGTAACAAGTCGATTTCCGATTCCATCATCGCCATTAAATATTCAAGACGTTCGCCGACGTTGATCATTTCTAATACCGATTGCTTGTCTTCAAGCTTTAACGGCATGTGCGCCGCCATGGTATCAGCTAAACGCGCGGCTTCATCAATTCCCGACAATGAAGTTAATACTTCAGGAGGGATTTTTTTATTTAACTTGATGTAGCCTTCAAATTGACCGATAGCACTGCGAACCAGAACTTCTTCTTCTTTGTCGCTCAACGCTTGAGATTCAAGGTACTCAGCAGTCGCGGTAAAGAATTCTTCTTCTTGGGTGTAGCGAGTGATTTTAGCGCGTTGGCCACCTTCAACTAACACCTTTACGGTGCCGTCAGGCAGTTTAAGCAGCTGCAAAATTGAGGCTACAGTACCAATATCAAAAATATCGTCTTTGGTTGGCTCGTCAAGATCAGCATCACGCTGAGCGACCAGTAAAATTTGTTTGTCTTGTTCCATTGCCGATTCTAGGCAACGAATGGATTTTTCCCGTCCTACGAATAGCGGAATTACCATATGCGGGTAAACCACCACATCTCGCAGTGGCAATACGGGGAGTTCGATATGCGCTTCACGCTCTTGGGTCATGGCTCGATTCCGTTTAATGAAATAGACTTAATATTGAGTATATTGGGGTGATGTTGTCAGTTTCAATGGTTAATACGAAAAAAGGAGCCCTATGGACTCCTTATTTTTCAATTTACTGACTATCAGGGTAATTATTGTTCGCCTGAAGCGGCCTGAGTGTCGGTATTTTCGTAAATTAAAATAGGTGCAGACTCGCCTTTAACCACAGACTCATCAATCACTGCTTTAATTACGCCGTCCGTTGATGGAATATCGTACATCGTGTCTAGCAAGATGCCTTCAACAATTGAACGTAATCCACGCGCACCGGTTTTACGAGACATCGCTTTATTGGCAATGGCGAGTAAGGCATCTTCGCGGAATTCAAGTTCAACGTTTTCCATTTCAAATAATGCACCGTATTGCTTGGTCAATGCATTTTTAGGCTCAGATAAAATCTGTACTAGTGCAGCTTCATCTAACTCTGTTAGCGTAGCGACAACCGGTAAGCGACCAATAAATTCAGGTATTAAACCGAATTTAATTAAATCGCCTGGTTCAACTTGGCCTAAAATCTGTGAAATAGTTGCTTTGTCAGCTTCGCCTTTCACTTCAGCACCAAAACCAATGCCAGTACCGGTATGTGCGCGTTGCTCGATGACTTTTTCAAGCCCAGCAAATGCACCACCACAAATAAACAGAATCTTTGAGGTATCTACCTGCAAAAACTCTTGTTGTGGGTGTTTACGACCGCCTTGTGGCGGAACAGAAGCCACTGTACCTTCAATGAGCTTAAGCAATGCTTGCTGAACACCTTCGCCCGATACGTCACGGGTGATTGATGGATTGTCAGACTTACGGCTAATTTTGTCGATTTCATCGATATAAACAATGCCACGCTCAGCTTTTTCAACATCGTAATCGCATTTTTGCAGTAGCTTTTGAATGATGTTTTCAACATCCTCCCCCACATAACCGGCTTCGGTTAGCGTGGTGGCATCAGCCATAGCAAAAGGGACATTGAGTGATCGGGCTAGCGTTTCTGCTAATAAGGTTTTACCACTACCAGTTGGACCAATAAGTAAAATGTTACTTTTACCGAGCTCAACACCGCCTTTAATGGAACCATTACGTAACCGCTTGTAGTGGTTATAAACCGCAACCGCCAACACTTTTTTTGCTTTGTCTTGACCGATGACATAGTCATCAAGATGCTCGCGTAACTCATGTGGTGTCGGTAATTTGTCTTCATCGCGCTTTGGAGAAATCTCTTTGATTTCTTCACGGATGATGTCATTGCACAAATCAACACATTCGTCACACACATAAACCGATGGGCCAGCAATTAGCTTTCTGACTTCATGTTGGCTTTTTCCGCAAAAAGAGCAGTACAGCAGTTTGCCACTGTCACCGTTATTTTTGTTATCGCCCATTATTCTACCTCTGCTTGCAGCCTAGACGTTACATCTGAGCTCTGCTTGTCGATATGTTTACCGTCTGCATATCTGGATTATTCGTTATCTAAGATGAAGAATAACCCAGTCGCAGCAAAAAATCAGCCTGTATTAACCGCGAGTGGTTAAAAGCGAATCCACTAAACCGTATTCAACCGCTTGAGTTGCACTCATAAAGTTATCGCGGTCGGTATCACGCTCTACCACTTCTAGCGGTTGACCGGTGTGATCGGCTAGCATTTGGTTTAATTTATTCTTAATGCCTAGGATTTCCTGAGCGTGGATAGCAATATCTGACGCCTGACCTTGGAAACCGCCTAATGGCTGATGGATCATGACACGTGAGTTAGGTAAACAGTGACGCTTACCTTTGGCTCCGCCGGCAAGTAAAAATGCGCCCATGCTTGCAGCTTGGCCCATACATACTGTACTGACGTTAGGTTTGATAAATTGCATGGTGTCATAAATAGCCATACCCGCAGTGACCGAACCACCTGGAGAGTTAATATATAGGTAGATGTCTTTGTCTGGGCTTTCTGACTCAAGGAATAATAACTGAGCAACAATGAGGTTAGCCATATGTTCTTCAACCTGGCCAACTAAAAAAATAACACGCTCTTTTAATAAACGAGAGTAGATATCGTAAGAACGTTCGCCTTTCGCTGTTTGTTCAACAACCATAGGTACAAGCGCATTGAGTACTGATTCTGGTGCTTTATGCATTATTCATTTCCCTAAAAAATAAAAATGGCCCGCATGAGGAACCTCATACGAGCCATTATAAATGGCGAACGCCTTGTTAAGTCAAGCTTAGCTTACGCTTTGCCTGTAGCCTTGTTCATAAATTCTTCAAAAGCGACGTCTTTAGTCATCACTTTAGCCGATTTTAGTAGGGCTTCAACAGCTTGTTCTTCAAGCGCTACGTTGCGCATGTTTTGCATGAGTTCTTTGTTTGAGTTGTAGTAAGTGACAACTTCAGATGGATCTTCATACGCAGAAGCCATAGATTCGATCAATGCATTAACGCGATCGTCTTCAGCTTTAAGCTCGTTTGTTTTGATGACTTCGCCTAATAGCAAACCAATCTTCACACGACGCTCAGCTTGCTCAGTGAATAATTCAGCTGGAAGCTCAGGCATATTTTCAGTTTGACCACCAAAACGTTGCATAGCTTGCTGACGTAATACGTTAACTTCGCCATCAACTAATGCTTTAGGGATAACGATGTCGTTAGCCGCTAATAAACCTGTAATCACTTGCTCTTTAACGTTAGCTTTAAGCGCTTGCTCTAGCTCACGAGTCATGTTTTTACGGATTTCAGCTTTAAGTGCTTCTAAACCACCATCTGCAATACCAAATAGTGAAGCAAATTCGTCATTCACTTCTGGCAAGCTTGCGCCTTGAACTTCAGTTAAGGTAATTGCGAATTTAGCCGCTTTACCTTTTAAGTTTTCAGCATGGTAATCTTCAGGGAAAGACACTTCGATTTCGAATTCATCACCGGCTTTATGGCCAACAACGCCAGTTTCAAAACCAGGGATCATACGGTTTGAACCGATTTGTAGTTCGAAATCGTCAGCTTTTCCGCCTTCAAATTCTTCACCGTCGATAGACCCTACAAAGTTCATTTTAACTTTGTCGCTATCAGCAGCTTCACGCTCAACAGCAGCATAAGTAGCATGTTGCTTACGTAGCGTTTCAATCATGGTGTCAACGTCTGCATCGTTTACTTCAGCTTTAGGCTGTTCAACGGCAATCGTGTCTAAACCGGTTAATGCAACTTCTGGATAGATTTCAAATGTAGCAACAAACTGGAAAGTATCACCGTCAGTAGTACCAGGAGTAAATACTGGTGCGCCTGCTGGATTTAATTTTTCAGCTACGATTGCTTCAATAAAGTTACGTTGCATCACTTCACCAGTGATGTCTTGGCGAATGGCTTTACCATAACGCTTGTTGATTTCAGTGACCGGTACTTTACCAGGACGGAAACCAGGAAGACGTGCACGCTTTGCTTCGCGAAGTACATTGTCTTTAACCAATTTCTCGATTTGCTCAGCAGGTACAGAAATAGTTAGGCGACGCTCTAGGCCTTGAGTTGTTTCAACAGAAACTTGCATTGTTTTACCTCGAAATATGTCTAACGTTCTTTTTAATAGTCGACAACTCAACTATTCGATATTCGTTTCTTGACCGTGTGTTTAGCTAAAGCCTCCAGCACAGCGATATTATGATGCTGAAGACGCTGTTGGTTCAGGTAGCTTATTTTTGATATTTATCAAGACGCGACATTATAGCCACCGTTTTTAGCATAGTCGAGCCTGAAAAGGTCGATTTACGCGATAAAAGGACTGACTTTTGGTCATTTTTGACGTGTTTGCACGTTTAATGTGCGAATTGATTTTATTGAGTTGCCAAGGAGTGATTTGGCTGATGACTTTAATTAAGTATCAAAATGCAGGTTACGTATTTTACTACGCTGTCGTTTTGATTAATCAAAGAAAAAATGGGGTGACTGATGGGGCTCGAACCCACGACAACCGGAATCACAATCCGGGACTCTACCAACTGAGCTACAATCACCACTGAAATGGTACGCCCGGCAGGGCTCGAACCTGCGACCACCCGCTTAGAAGGCGGGTGCTCTATCCAACTGAGCTACGGGCGCATGGCACAGCAATTTGCTGTATCCTGTCTGGCTAAACAAGTTTAACACTTGTTTTATTATTTGCTTAGTTAACACATAAACAAATAATGAAAATTGGTCGGTGATAGAGGATTCGAACCTCTGACCCTCTCGTCCCAAACGAGATGCGCTACCGGGCTGCGCTAATCACCGAATTTACTGTGTTCTTTAACACATGCAGTGTAACCATGTTGTCTCGAGAACGGAGCGCATCTTAACGAGTCACTTTGTTATCGTCAACGATTTTTTTGAGCTAATTGTCTATATGTTGAATTTAACAGCAAAAAGAGTGATTAGCATCATAGCGCGAATAGTTTATTCACTGTATTTCCCTGTCTTACAAATGACACTCTTTTAATCGCCTGTTAGAATACACCCCGATTTATTCATCAGCCTCAAGCCGCGCCATTCAAAGGAAACTCTACAGCCATGACTGCTCAACTTATTGACGGTAAAGCCATTGCACAATCTATCCGCAATACTCTTAAACAAAAAGTCACCGCACGCAAAGACGCTGGCCAAAGAGTTCCTGGACTGGCTGTTATTTTAGTCGGCAGCGATGCGGCCTCACAAGTTTACGTAGGCAGTAAACGCCGAGCCTGTGAAGAAGTCGGTTTTGAATCGCAATCATTTGACCTTGACACAAGCACATCAGAAGCGGAGTTATTGGCATTAATTGACCAGTGTAACGATAATCCCCAAATAGACGGCATTTTGGTGCAACTGCCGCTGCCTGAGCATATAGATGACTCTAAAGTGATTGAGCGTATTCGTCCTGATAAAGACGTTGATGGTTTCCACCCTTATAACGTTGGCCGTTTAGCTCAGCGTATTCCCGTGCTGCGCTCGTGCACACCCATGGGCATTATGACGTTAATCAAATCGACTGGGATCGATACTTACGGATTAGATGCTACTGTTGTTGGCGCATCTAACATTGTTGGGCGTCCAATGACATTGGAGCTTTTGTTAGCCGGTTGTACGACGACGACTTGTCACCGTTTTACTAAAAACTTAGAACAAAAAGTTCGTCAGGCGGATTTATTAGTGGTGGCGGTCGGTAAACCCGGGTTTATTCCTGGAGAATGGATTAAGCCAGGTGCCATTGTGATTGATGTTGGCATTAATCGTCTAGAAAATGGCTCATTAGTCGGGGATGTGGAATTTGATGTTGCAGTTGAAAACGCGGCCTTTATCACCCCGGTACCTGGCGGTGTTGGCCCAATGACCATTGCCAGTCTTTTAGAAAACACGCTTTATGCTTGCGAGCAATATCACAGCTAACTTATCGTGTTAATACACCGACCATTAGTAACGGTGAGACAGTAAAAAGCCTGCAATTTGCAGGCTTTTTGCTTAATACATGGAAGAACTACTTTTTACGCCAAGTCGTGCCACTTGGGCCGTCTTCTAAAATCACCCCAAGCTCGTTTAAACGATCACGTGCTATATCGGCTGCAGGCCAATCTTTTTCTGTTCTAGCGCGGTTACGTTCAACAATTAGGGCTTCTATCTCAGCCACTTCATCATCTGTACCCTCGCCTTTGAAAAAAGCTTCTGGCGTTTGGCTAATCAACCCTAACACATCGGTTAACTGTTTAAGGCTCACGCCTAGTGCAGAAGCCGCTGCCATGTCTGTTGTTTTGAGACGGTTGATTTCACGCACCATGTCAAACAACACTGAATAGGCTTCTGGGGTATTAAAGTCATCATCCATTGCATGCTTAAATTTAGCGACATATTGCTCAGCATCCGCTGCCGCAACAGTTAAATCTAAATCTTTAAGCGCTGTGTATAAACGCTCTAACGCTGCACGGGCTTGTTTTAAATTATCTTCTGAATAATTTAACTGGCTGCGATAATGGCCAGATAATAAAAAGTAACGCACAGTTTCTGGATCATAATGTTCAAGTACATCGCGAATAGTAAAGAAGTTACCTAACGATTTAGACATTTTCTCGCGATCAACCATCACCATACCAGAATGCATCCAGTAGTTAACATATGGCGTATCATGAGCACAGCAAGACTGAGCGATTTCATTTTCGTGATGGGGGAACTGTAAATCACTGCCTCCACCATGAATATCAAAATGCACACCTAAGTGCTTGCTGTTCATGGCAGAACACTCAATATGCCAGCCTGGACGACCTTCACCCCATGGCGATGCCCAAGTAGGCTCGCCAGGTTTAGACATTTTCCACAATACAAAATCCATCGGGTTTTGCTTGCTTTGATCGACTTCGACTCGCGCACCGGCTTGTAATTGATCGAGGTTTTGGCCAGATAAGCGGCCATAGTCTTTGTATGACGCCACACTGAACAACACATCACCGTCTGGGGCAACATATGCATGACCACGGTCGAGAAGTAATTGTACCATGTCGATAATTTCAGGCATGTGCAGCGTTGCACGAGGCTCAAAGTCTGGACGTAACATATTTAACGAATCAAAATCACGGTGCATTTCTACGGTTAAACGTTCTGTTAATGCATCGCAAGATTCATTGTTCTCAGAGGCACGTTTAATGATTTTGTCATCAACATCGGTAATATTGCGCTGAAAATTCACCTCATAACCAATGTAACGTAAATAACGGACTATCATGTCAAATGAAACAAAAGTACGCCCGTGACCAATGTGACACAAATCATAAATTGTCACGCCACAGACGTACATGCCAATTTTGCCAGGGTTTATTGGTTTAAATTCTTGTTTTTCACGACTGATACTATTGTAAATTTTCAACATCAAAAGTTCTCTTTTACACTAATTTATTGTGGTAAATGCTAGCCGTGAGTCTACCATGTTGTCACTGGTTTTGAACACTGCACTTTATGCTGCAACCAAGATAAGTTAGAATCGCGCAAATTATTTTTTCTAGGTGAATATTAATGGTTACTTTACACACAAATTACGGCGACATTACTCTACAACTTGATGCCGAAAAAGCACCTTTAACAGTAGCTAACTTCATGAAGTATGTCGAAGAAGGCTTTTATGACAACACCATATTCCACCGCGTTATTGATGGTTTTATGATCCAAGGTGGTGGTTTTACCGAAGATATGGGCCAAAAGCGTTGCAATGAAACAGTGAAAAACGAAGCTAGCAATGGTTTATCAAACCGTAAAGGCACTGTCGCAATGGCGCGTACTTCAGATCCGCACTCTGCTACGGCTCAATTTTTCGTTAACATCAATGACAACACCTTCCTGGATTTTAAATCAGAAACCTCTCAAGGTTGGGGCTACTGCGTATTTGGTGAAGTGGTTGAAGGTTTAGATGTTGTTGAAAAAATCAAAGCGGTAGCCACTGGTAACCGTGGTATGCATCAAGATGTGCCTTTAGAAGCCGTTGTGATCAACAACGTCAGCGTAAAAGCGTAATTTTGAAGCGCACTGTCTTTGTGGGCGATTTGCACTTAAGTGCTGATCGCCCCGATATTACTCACGCATTTTTAGACTTTTTAACCCACGGTTTAAAAGACGCCGAGGCGCTATATATCATTGGCGATTTGTTTGAAGTGTGGATGGGTGACGATATTGCTGAGCCATTTTCTCAAGATATCGCTAAAGCGATAAAGTCAGTTTCGACCCTAATGCCAGTCTATTTTATTCATGGTAATCGTGACTTTATGGTTGGACGTGCATTTTGCCAACAGGCCGGCATGAAAATTCTGCCTGAAGTGCATTGCATTGACTTGTATGGCACTCGAACGGTTATTCTTCACGGTGACAGTCTTTGTACGCTTGATGAAGCTTATCAACGCTTTAGACGTTTTCGCAGCATCGCGCTCGTTCGATGGATTTATGCCAATATCTTGCCAAAGCAAACTCGCTTAAATATCGCTGCTAAAATTCGTCAAAAAAGTATTAAAGGTAATCAACAAAAGCATTACGAAATAATGGATGTTGAACCAACAGCTGTCGATGCGCTCTTATCGGCTACTAACTGTCAACGCATGATACACGGTCATACTCACAGACCTGACATTCATCAATTAGCCGATAATAAACAACGTGTGGTTGTTGGCGATTGGTATACGCAAGGCAGTGTGTTATCCGTTAGCTCACAAGGCTGCGAGTTGCAACAAAGGCCCTTCTCAGCCTAGAGCTTTGATCCCAGTTTATAAGATACTGGGATTTAGTGAGATACAGGAACGCCACTGTGAAAGCGAAATTCGCTATCTTCAGATAAAATCAATGCTGCTTCTTGCGCTCTAAAATAGGCAACCCGCTCACTAATATCTTTACCTGCAATGTTTTGCGCCAATACCAAGTAGTCTTGAAAATGTCGTGCTTCTGAGCGTAATAACGACACATAAAACTTAGCCAACTCATCATCCAAATGCGGTGCCAGCTTAGCAAAGCGTTCACAAGATCTAGCCTCAATAAAAGCGCCAACAATTAATTTATCGACAATTTTTAACGGTTCATGAGTACGAACATGGCTAATAAGCTGTTTTGCGTATGTGCCTGCACGAATATTGCTATAATCAATATTTCTGGCCGTCATAATTTGCAAAACTTGTTCAAAATGATGAAACTCTTCTTTGATTAAACGCACCATTTTCACCATTAAATCAGCACTGTTTTTTATGGCCGTATTAGCCACGAGCTCACTAGTGATGTCGTTCTTTTTAATATCACGACTTAAAAATGCCTCAACATCACGATCTTGACTGTATACAAAGTCTTCATAAGGCTTTGCCCAGGCAACGAGCACTTGCGCACTTTGTTTATCAATAGCGTATTTGCGGATCATCATCATGGCTGTTTGTGCCGCTTTGAGCTCACAGTTGCAATGATCAATCAGTAAAGCCGTTAATTGTTCGGGCTGTTTAGCGAGCTCAATCCAACTGTTTGGGGTTTCACAGCCTAGAAATTGATTAATTGGCGCGAGTAGTTGCTGCATTTGTATATCGATCCGAGTCTAACATTGAGGTTCATTTTACCGTTTTGATGATCTTTTCTGAAGCTGAAATCGTAATACAACTTGACGAAAGTCTATTTATGTTCAATAAATAGACTTACCATTGGGAATTTAACGAAACATTAACACTTTAATTGATGACTCCGTTAACCAATGTCTTCAATCTCCTTAAAGAGAACCTCTGGTTGGGATGAGGTGATAGCTTAGCAACAGGCAGTAAACAGTTTTTATGTTTAGCTTTGATCAGTCTTTTGCAAAGTGTTGTGAGCTGATTAAGGCGATTGATAATGAGCTGTAGTCAGTTCGTCTGTAGTTTGGCGAGCTAGGTCGAAAATGCTAAACAAGGATAACTATAATGGTACTAAATCACTTAATGGGGCTTTACACTCATCCAAAACAAGAGTGGCAAACAATTGAAAAAAATCACGAAGCACTGAAAAGTAGCTTAAGTCATGTGTTACTTATCGCGCTAATTCCTGCAGTATGTTCATACTTTGCTACAGCCCATATTGGTTGGCATCCTGGTGTGGGCGAGCCACTATTTTTAACCTCTAAAAGCGCAATGTTCATGTCTATTGGGATGTACTTCGGCTTGATTGTTGGCGTATTGGCATTAGCTTATTTGGCATTTTGGATGGGAAGAACGTTTGATGCAGATCCCACATATACTCAAGCACTAGAACTTGCTGCATATACTGCTACCCCATTGTTTATGGTCGGGTTATCCGCTTTATATCCTGTGCTTTGGTTTATTATGGTGGTGGGGTTAATTGGATTGGCTTACTCGGTATACCTGCTTTACGCTGGGGTACCCATTATTATGAACATACCCGAAGAGAAAGGCTTTATTTACGCAAGCTCTGTGGTTACTGCAGGGTTGGTACTATTGGTCGCTTTAATGGCTTCAAGTATCATTTTATGGAGTCTGGGTTTTGGCCCTATGATGCAATAAAACCCTAAATTCTCGATATAAAAAAGGCGCTGCTAGCGCCTTTTTTGATCGTACTATTTATCAATTGTACTCACTATGCGAACGTATCGCGCAGTGGCACCGTTAAGTTAAAGACTAAATGTTCTGCACTTGAGTCTTTACTATCGGCGCAAAAGTAACCTTCACGTTCAAATTGATAGGCTTTTTCAGCTTCAGCGCTCACGAGGCTTGGCTCAACTAAACCATTCACGACAACTAAAGACTCTGGATTAATCACTTCATCCACTGTCTCAAATGCTGCTGGGTTTTCATTGGTGAATAAACGATCATAAAGACGGAACTCAGCAGGTTTAGCCGTGCTGGCTTCAACCCAATGGATAACACCTTTTACCTTACGGCCGTCTGCTGGGTTTTTACCTAGCGTGTCAGCATCGTAAGTACAGTAAATAGTTGTGATGTTACCTTCAGCATCTTTATCACAGCGTTCAGCTTTAATGATGTAAGCATTACGTAAACGCACTTCTTTGCCTAAAACAAGGCGTTTGAAGTGTTTATTGGCTTCTTCTTTAAAATCTTCAACATCAATAAACAGCTCGCGACCAAAAGACAGCTCGCGCGTACCCATCGCTTCATTGTTAGGATGTGCTGGAGCCGTGATTTTTTCAGGCGAGGTATTAATGTAGTTTTCTATAACCACTTTAACAGGCCTTAATACTGCCATTGCACGTGGCGCATGTTCGTTTAATTCTTCACGAATACATGCGTCCAACATACCGACTTCAATCAAGTTTTCCTGTTTAGTCACGCCAATGCGTAAACAAAACTCACGAATAGAAGCGGGTGTATAACCACGACGACGTAATCCCGCAATAGTTGGCATACGCGGGTCATCCCAGCCATCAACCAATTTGCGAGTGACTAAATCGTTTAACTTACGCTTTGACATCAAAGTGTATTCAAGATTTAAACGAGAAAACTCATATTGACGTGTGCGATTAGGCGCTTGGAAATCATCTAAATGATCGAGTACCCAGTCGTACAAGCGACGATTGTCTTGAAACTCTAATGTACAAATTGAATGAGTGATATTTTCAATCGCATCCGAAATACAATGCGTGAAGTCATACATTGGATAAATGCACCACTTGTCACCGGTTTGATGATGATGAGCAAAACGAATACGATAAATAATCGGATCGCGCATACACATAAAAGGTGATGCCATATCAATTTTGGCACGAAGCGCACACTCACCTTCTTTGAACTCACCCATGCGCATTTTTTCAAATAGCGCGAGGTTTTCTTCAGGGCTAGTGTCACGGTATGGGCTATTTTTACCCGGCTCTTTTAATGTGCCACGGTACTCACGTGTTTGTTCGCCATTTAAGAAGCAAACATAAGCCAGACCTTTGGTGATGAGCTCCACTGCATACTGATGCAATTGGTCAAAATAATTTGATGAATAACGAATATCGCCAGACCATTGAAAGCCTAACCAACGCACATCTTCCTGAATAGACTTAACATAGTTAATGTCTTCTTTTTCAGGATTAGTATCGTCAAATCGTAAGTTACATTGACCTTGGTAATCTTTTGCAATACCAAAATTTAAGCAAATAGACTTAGCGTGTCCAATATGCAAAAAGCCATTAGGTTCTGGCGGAAAACGAGTATGAACTTGGCTGTGCTTACCGCTACTTAGGTCTTCGTCTATAATATTACGAATGAAGTTACTAGGACGTACTTCGGTGTCCACATGACTCATGGAATTCCTCTTGGCACACAATGGCAATATGAATAAAAAACAGATGATCCTACAGTTCTTCAGCAGTTACAACTACTAGCGCGGAAAAAGATCGTCAGATAAACAAAAAACATCAAATCACTCCAATAGAACCTGATTAGAAGGCTGTTTTCTTTCTTGAAAAGTAAAAACCCAGCTAGGCTGGGTTTTCAGTTTAACGTTAACTGTCCGACAATGGTTATTCAGTCACAATACGGATCCCAGGAATAATCTGTTGAGCTTGTCTGCCTTTTTTACTTAACCACATGTAAAAAGCAACTAATGCCACCGCAAAGAATCCAATCCAACTGGCCGACTGTAAAGGGTGTTGAGTAAACGTCGCACCCTGATAGATAACTGTAGCTGAGCCGTATGCTAATGAAAACGTCCAAATTGCTGCAAATCGAGCCCACTTAGCGCCAAACTCATTAACTAAAGCCCCCATTGCCGCCACACAAGGTGTATAAAGCAATATGAACAATAGATATGAAAAAGCGGCTAACTGGCTTTTAAAGCCACTCTGTAACGCGCTAAAGGTTGAAGTATCAACAGACAACTCTGCTGCGGCTTCATCTAAATCAGTAATACTCGCTATCGCAATAGATAATGGATCATCTGGCTCAATACCCAATAAATTGGTAGGGATTGTGGCTAGACCAACTTTAACGCTATCCCATAT
This sequence comes from Shewanella sp. MF05956, assembly GCF_059758055.1. Classification (NCBI taxonomy): domain Bacteria; kingdom Pseudomonadati; phylum Pseudomonadota; class Gammaproteobacteria; order Alteromonadales; family Shewanellaceae; genus Shewanella; species Shewanella sp. MF05956. Next base: position 201,025 of record NZ_JCAYNV010000006.1, read on the forward strand.
AGACAGCATTTCTTCTTCATCGCCATCAGCTGTGCTATATAAACTATTTAACGTACCTACCACCGCTTCTTTGGCAAAAATACCAGTAATAATACCCACAGTGGCTGCCCAGTTGTCTTGTTCAATGCCCATTGGTGCAAATAGCGGCGTAACCTGTTGGCTGGCGACACTTAATAATGACTCTTTACTGTCTTCATGGCCAAAAGAGCCATCTGTACCAATTGCATTAACAAAGTTAAGCAAGGTTACAACGATAATAATGGTTTTACCTGCGCCCATAATAAAGCTTTTAGTGCGCTTTGTAGTGCGAGAGAACACCGCTTTGGTTTTAGGCATTTCATAACTTGGAAGTTCCATTACCACTGCGCTGCTTGTACCTGGTAATACTGTTTTACGTAATAGTAACCCAGTGCCAATAGCAGCAAAAATACCAATGATATACAGAAGGAACACTAAGTTTTGACCAGATTGCGGGAAAAACGCTGCCGCAAATAACGCATACACAGGCAAGCGAGCACTACAAGACATAAACGGGGCCATCATGCCTGTCACGATGCGTTCACGTTCACTGCCTAGGGTTCTGGTTGCCATAATAGCCGGTACTGAACAACCAAAGCCAACAATCATAGGTACGAATGCTTTGCCAGGTAAACCGATGCGACGCATTAAACCGTCAACCACAAAGGCTGCTCGGGCCATGTAACCAGACGCTTCTAATACCGATAATGCTAAAAATAACGCCGCGACTACCGGAATAAACGTTGCAACAGTCTGAATACCTTGGCCAACCCCGCCAGCTAAAATGGTCACTAACCAATCAGGCGAACCCATTGATGCTAATAACGCACCAAAGTGATCGACAAAAATTGACCCTGCTGTGATATCGAAGAAATCAATAAATGAGTTACCTACGTTAATACTGAATAAAAACATTAAGTACATAACGAACAGGAATACAGGAATACCCAAAACCGGATGCAGCACCACTTTGTCTAATCTATCAGAAGCACTGATGTGCTTTCCTTGGTTTACTGATGATTCAAATACTTTTTGCACATAATCATATCGCGTCGTCGCGATCATAATTTCAATATCTTCGCCATTTTGCTCTGCACGTTGAGCAAATTGCTGCACGGTCTCGTGTAACTGTACTTCACTGGTACCACAAGCATTACCATGACAGTTAGCTAAAATAGATAAGGCTTGACCCCGGCTAAGCGTTGGTAGGTCTTGACTATCATTCTGGTTCTGTAACGCATTGATACTGGCTTCAATATCGTCAGAATATTGCAGGACTAAAGGTTTTGTGGCCTCGTTGCTGTTTAATAAGGTCAATACATCTGATTGTAATTGCTCAACATCAGCTTGATTACGAGAACTGATGGCAATAACAGGACAACCTAAACGGCTAGACATATCTGCAACATTGATATTGATGCCCAGCTTTTTGGCCGCGTCAATTTTATTAATAACAACAATAATCGGAATACCGAGCTCACGCAGCTGAGTCGTTAGGTAGAGATGACGCTCTACGTTTGTAGCATCAACAAGGTTAATAATGGCATCAACTTGTTGATTGGCTAGGTAGTTTTGAGCAATTTGTTCATCTAAAGAACAATCACAACTGTTGCCGGCTGGCAATAAATCATAGATGCCGGGTAAGTCGGTGAGAGAGATTTCAACGCCAGAGTAATTGAATTTACCGGTTTTCTTTTCGACGGTGACGCCAGACCAGTTACCCACTTGTTGATTGGCACCAGTGAGCGCATTAAAAAGGGTCGATTTACCCGCGTTTGGATTACCTACCGTGACGCAATGGAATTGTTTAGTCATTAGTTATTACTACCTCAATGATATCGGCTAAATCACAACGCATACATAATTTACTGCCACGTAAATCTAATTCAACCCCAGATCCCATCGGTGCTCGGCGAATAAAAGAAAAATGTGTATTGGGTGTTATGCCCATTGATAACAACTTACGCTTTACGGTTTGCGGTAACGTTAATTGACCGATTTCAGAGATAATGGCGCGGTCACCTGCTTTTAGTTCACTCAGCTTCATGTAACATATACCTTCAACAACATTATTAACGTCTGAAATTTTATCTGAGCTTAGCCGGCGAAACTCGAATCTAGATCAAAGTTTTACCTGCTAACGAGAATAGTTTTCACTTGTATTACGTATTATGTGACAAATGCCCAATAGAATACAGTGCATGATGCAATTTATTTTCTATTTATGCGTAATATGAATACACAATTACAACCTTTGCGACGTTAATAAACCTAAGTAACAATCATCAAACCAAGTGCCATTTATGCAACTGTGTTGTCGTAATGTTCCCTCCAAAATAAACCCGACTTTCTCAAGAACGCGCTGTGATGCAATATTTTCACTGGCACAAATGCCAAAAAATTTATGCATGTTATATTGTAAAGATCCCCAATCAATAACAGCGCGTAAGCTTTCGGTGGCAAACCCCATACCTTGCTGGGATGGCGCAATCAAATACCCTACTTCTGCGCGCTTTAGCAATAAATCATCACACCTAAAACCTATTAACCCAACAAATTCGTGGGTATCAAAACGCTCAATGACTAAGGATAGCCATTCACCTGCCTCGAATGCCCAAGGCTCAATGCGCTGAGCAAAAATAGCTTTGATATTGTCTTCACTCTCTACTGGGCGAATGTATTGTTGTACTGATGTATCTAAATGCAATGATAGAAAATCATCCCAATCCGCTAAGGTCAAATTACGTAACACCACTTTATCGGCGTATAACATTGCTTGCATAGTTAGCCTTCATGATTCTAAAAACGATTTAACATCCATAAAAAATGGCAGCCTAGGCTGCCATTTCCTCTATTAATGCATTAAGCATTAACCACGACTAGTCACTTCAAGTAAGTGATAACCAAATTGAGTCTTAACTGGGCCTTGAACAACATTTAACGGGGCACTAAATACCACCTCATCAAACTCTTTGACCATCATACCTGGGCCAAAAGAGCCCAAGTCGCCGCCTTGAGCGCCAGAAGGACAAGAAGAGTTTGTTTTAGCGACATCTGCAAAGTCCGCACCGGCTTCAATTTGTTGCTTTAACGATTCGCATTGCTCTTGAGTGCTAACGAGTAAATGTCTTGCTGTTGCTTGTACCATATAAAGGCTCCTAAAAAATATTCTCAATTAAAAAATAACACTAACATAATGAAACTAAGATGACACCGCAGGCTTGTTGATATGTAAAGGTTAAATAACCTAGAAAAACAACAAAACCTTAAGCACTCTATTCTAAACCATTATTTGGCTGATTCGGTTTTTATCCAAGTCGCGATCTTATTTTCCATTACGGCCATTGGTAACGACCCCGTAGTTAATAGCTGATCATGAAAACCTTTTAAATCAAACTTATCACCTAATGCTTTTTCAGCATCTGCACGTAAACGTAAAATCGTCAATTGACCCACTTTGTATGACAAAGCTTGACCAGGGATCGCCATATAGCGCTCTACTTCAGCGACAATATCAGACTCAGCCATTGGCGAATTGTCTTTCATGTATTGAATTGCTTGCTCACGGCTCCAACCTTTTGCGTGCAGCCCTGTATCAACCACTAAACGCATCGCTCTGAGCATTTCATCAGAAAGCTTACCAAAGTATTGATATGGGTCATTGAACACACCCATTTCAATTCCTAAATATTCTGCATACAAAGCCCAACCTTCTTCAAAGGCAGTATATCCTTGGAAACGTTGGAACTGAGGCACATCCGTTAATTCTTGTTTGATTGCTATCTGGAAGTGATGACCTGGAGCGGCTTCATGTAACGATAGCGTTGTCATTCCCCATTTAGGCTGGGCTTTTAAATTATACGTATTGATATAAAAAATACCCGGACGAGATCCATCTACAGCCGGAGATTCATATGAAGCACCTGCAGCCGATTTCTCTCTAAAGGCTTCAACGGGTTTAACGATATAATCGGCTTTTGGCATTACATCAAAATATTGAGGTAAAACCGCATTAATCTGATCTTTAATGGTCATATAACCATCAATCAAATCTTGTTTATCGGTAAAAAAGTATTGAGGTTCAGAAGATAATGAAGCAAAAAATGCGGTTAGATCGCCTTTAAACCCAACCTGTTCTCTGACCTTGTCCATCTCTGATAAAATTCGAGCGACTTCAGACAAGCCTATTTGATGTATTTCATCTACAGGCAATGTTGTAGTTGTATGGCTATTTGCAAGTTGTTGATACCAATCTTTACCATTTGGTAACCCCCACCAACCATCTGATGCTCTTGCATTTGGCAAATATACGTCATTAACATATTGACGTAACTGAGCTAAAGCAGGCAGTAACTCTTTTTCAATCACCGTTTGATATTGTTGAGTCAGATCAGATTTTTCATCCGCACTAAAACTCTCTGGCATCAAATTAATAGGCGAATAGAATAAGCTGTTCTTCGCACCTTCCACTAATTGGGCATCTAACTGGGGAATGATTCTTTCAACTAACACTCGAGGAAGTACGACTTTACTTGCTATACCCTCATCCATACGTTGTTGAGCTAATTCTGTCCATTTAATGAATCCACGAAGCCTTGATAACCAATTTTTATAATCTTCTACCGTTTTAAATGGTTGTGCACTTTCACCCGTGCCCAATTGAACCATGGTAAACACGGTGCTATAAAACTGATTAATGGGTAAAAAACGTTCTGGATACGTTTCGCCAATAAGCTCCATGTTGCGATCATACACAAACATGTCATAGCTTAATTTAAGCGGAGCAGATAATTGTTCAACATCTATTGATTTGGCTAAATCAAAATAACGGCTATTGAGTTGATGACGTTCGGTTAAGTATGCGTCAGTTAATGAACCACCAAATTGGTCGTTATAGTCATTAACCCCAACAAAAGTAGCATAAATAGGTTCAAGTTTTAGCTGGTCATTAAAAAAGGCATCGACCATCGCCAAGTATTTTTCGGAAGCAGTTTGCTCAACAACCAAGCTCTTTGAAGCGCTTTGGGTATTGTTCACTTCAGGCGCAATAGTATTATCTGAACACCCTTGAGTGGCGATTAATAATGACACAGACAATGCCAACATCGTTTTTTTCATTGTTATTATTCCTTAACACATTCACACAGGGTTATAGGCTCACGCTGAAGGACACAGAATTAAGTCCATCTGTAAGCAATTTAAAAACTTGGATAAAATCATGACTACATTGTATCTATGCAGCGCATCACTTGAAACTAAACTTATTCAAATACACATAAATTAACAATTTAGTACACAATCCATGAGCAACCACTAAATATCAGGCAATAAAAAAGCCCCTAAAAAGGGGCTTTTTTTATTAACACTAGTCGTTAAAGCGTGACGTTGTGAATACGCGCTTTTTCTTTAATATAAGAAATATAGCTTCTTGCACTACGTTCAGTCTTCTTATCATTGGCAGCAAGAACTGCACGGTTATAAGCTGACTTGTACTTTTTCAAACTGAGGTATGCTAAAGCTAACTCAAACTGAGCTTCGCCAGGGTTATCAATCCCTGCATCAAGTGCTTTTTTGAGCACTGGAATTGCATCATTGAATTTTTGTTCTAAAGCTAAGATACGACCTTGCTTTAAGAATAAATCACCCTTACCACTAATCGCTGCAGCTTTACCGTAATAGTAAGCAGCTTCTTTTAGCTCTTTAGCATTATGATAAAAACCAGCAAGAGTAGATAAACTCTTCTCGTTTTCAGCAATAAGACCTGACTTCATGTGCTTTTCAAAAATTGTTGCCGCTTTGTAAGGCGAACCTTTTTGCGCTAACAATTGAGCTAAACGAGTAATGTTACCGTCTGTCTCTAAAAAGCCATTTTTATAAGCCAAATCATAAGTTGCTAATGATTTATCATAATCTTCAGTCATTAAGTAAAACTGAGCTAACTGAACCCATAGACGCTTGTCGTCTTGGAACAAAGGAACCATAACTTCTAATACTTTTACGGCTTCTTTGTACTTTTTCTGGTTAAAGTAAGCAGTTAACTTCATCTGATACAGACCTTTATCAGGTGCTTCAGCTAAAGATAAACCCTTATCAGCTACTTGCAGTACTTTGTTCCATTCTTTCAGTTCAGTGTGAGCAATACCGATTCGGCGATACATTTGCGCATCAGCTTTACAGGTAAAGTCCATCCACTTGTAATAGTATGGAATCGCTTCTTTAAACTTTTTTTCCTGTAGTAATAAATCCGCATACAAACGCATTGTTGCAGCATGATCTGTACCACCAAGAATATCAGCGTTTACAGCAGTCTTTAAATACTTGATTGCTGTACCCATCTGACCCTTTTCAGCGTAGAAGTTACCTAACATACGATCAACATAAGCTTTGTCGAAATCGTTTTTAGCATTAGCTTCAAGCAATATTGAAATGGCTTGATCTAAATTACCTTCGGTATACGCTTCAAAAGATTTTTGTACTTTTTTAGCTGCACTTTCGCCTACAGCACGAGATTGACGCTTATCAATCTCACACTTTTCAGCTGCAAATGCAGCACCAGACAACATTGCACTTGTACAGACTGAAAGTAATAACGCTGTAGCGATACTAGTAACTTTACGCATTATCTACCTCCCTTCTCTAAAGTAAAATCAAGTTGTACTGTCATGCCAGCTTGTCTTAATGGCTTACCATCAACAATCTTTGGCTTATATTTCCACTTCTTCAATGCGCGAATCGCTTCACGATCGAATAAACGCTTAGGTTCAGCTTTGATAACAGATACATCATCAACACCACCTAGTTCGTTAATAGTAAAGGTAAGTTGAACCCAACCCTCTTTACCATCTCGAGCTGCAGCAATTGGATACTGAGGCTCAATACGAACGATAGGCGTAGCATCACCATCACGGGTCATCATATTGCCTAGCTTGAAACCTGTACTTGGACCACCAGATTCAATCCCACCCATATTGAACGCCAAGTTGGTGTCAATATTAGATGATGAATCAGGCGGAGTAGTATCCGGCTTCGGTGGCTGCTCCGGTGGTGGAGGTGGCTTAGGTGTAACCCTTGGTTTTTTCTGTGCCTTCGAATCCTGTTTATCCATCGTAATTTCAATAACAGGGGATTCCGCTGAATCGCCGTTGCGCTGCGCACCGCCGCCGACTAGGAAAGCCATGAAAGCAAACAGCCCAAAAGTCACTGCAGCACCAATGATTATTGATACGAGTGCTCTTAGCATATTACTCATTCCCCGCTGATACTGAAATTTTGTCAATACCCGCAGCTTTCACGTTATCAAGCACTTTAACAACTAGACCATGTAAAGCGTCTTTGTCTGCTTGAATCAATACAGCTGCTTCAGGTGCTTCAGCTAACATACGTTCTACGTTTGCTGTTACACGTTCGATATCAACCTGACGGTTTTCCATCATAATGACGCCAGTTTTGCTGATGCCAATAAAGATGTTTGCCGATGGTTTAGACGTAGCCTGTGACGCTTTAGGCTTGTTGTAGTCTAAGCCAGATGGCTTAACAAACGATGTGGTTACAATAAAGAAGATCAGCATGATAAACACGATGTCTAGCATCGGGGTCATATCAATTTGAGCTTCCTCTTCCATACTGGAATGCTTCTTACGTGCCATGTTCAATCTCTCTCTAGTGGTGAGGCATGCTGTCTTTTAGCTTTTCTAAACTGATTCTCATTTTTGAGTCTAAACGAGTGCTAAAGAAAACACCCGATAGCGCTGCAACCATCCCTGCCATAGTCGGCATGGTGGCCATAGAGATACCAGCGGCCATTAAACGAGCATTACTCGTCCCCTGAACTGCCATCACATCGAATACTGAAATCATACCGGTTACGGTACCTAATAAACCAATCATTGGACAAATGGCTACTAGGGTTTTGATTAACAGCATACGTGCATTCAAATCTTGCTTCGCTTGGGATACCCAAGCTTCACGGATACGGTGAGCATGCCAAGAAGTTGTTTCTTCTCTTGCTTCCCACGAGGCAATTACTGCTTGATGTTGTTTAGGTGATATCCAATTTAGATACCAATAACGTTCAAGCATTAACACCCACATTAGGAATAGCACTGCTGCAACCAACCAGAGGACATCGCCTCCGGAGGCCATGAAGCCCCTGACGGAATCCCATACGTCCATCAGGATTAGCATCATTAGTCAGCCCTCTTCTCAGCATGTTCTGCAATAATACCAGCACTTTGTTCTTCAAGAACTTGAACAATAGACTTACTACGCGCAACAACGATTGCATGCAATAACATTAACGGTAATGCAGCGATAAGACCTTGAACCGTAGTGATAAGCGCCATAGAGATACCACCAGCCATCAATTTAGGGTCACCAGTACCGAATAACTGAATTGATTGGAAGGTTGCGATCATACCGGTAACAGTACCTAATAGACCCATCATAGGTGCGATAGCAGCGATAACTTTAATAATAGAGATACGCGCTTCTAAAGCTGGCGTTTCTTTTAGAATAGCTTCATCCAGTTTTAACTCTAATGTTTCAACATCAACATCTTTGTTAGACTGGTAAACTTTCAAGATACGGCCTAGAGGATTGTTACCTGGGTTATCGATGTTCTTACGCTGACTATTCACTTTACCGCCAATAACAGTAAGTGTAACTAAACGCTCAAGGGCAATTAATGCACCTAATGCAAGTAGAGCCAAAATAATATAACCAATTGTACCACCGGCTTCTAAACGGTCTTCAAGGCTAGCCTTGTTAGTGAAGATGTTTAGTAACACGCCACGTGCAGGGTCGATATAGAAAGGAGCATTACCAGAAGTGGTATTTTCCCATGAACCGACTGCACTCACTTGGTAACCTTCAGGCTGTTGAGATAACTCTTGAATCAAGCTTAATTCTGGCTTGTAAACAACATATTTACCTTCAGCAGTTAAGTTAAACGGACCAACACGGTGAATAGAAGTATTCACAACGTTACCGTCAATAGCAGTAACCGCGCCCTCAAACTTAACAACTTTACCCGATTGAACCATTTCAAATAATTGAGCTTCCCAGAATTGTTCTAGTTCTTCAATTTTTGGTAATGATTTACGAGCGCCTAAGTCAGCAATAAATGTATCGCGACCTGGAAACTGTGCACTGATATTCGATGCAGCAAGTTTACCAGCGAAATCGCCAGCTTCACCTTTAACAACACCGAACATTTCACCCAAGTCACCTTGAGCAGTTTTTAAGTCTTCTTCTAACTGGGCTATTTTACGCTCGTTATCTAAGAAGGCTTGGTTTAAATCTTTACCGCGCTGTTTCTCAGCAGACAAAGCGTCTTTTTCACGCTTAAGTAGAGCAGCTTTATCGCCACGTTCTGCTTGGAATTCTCTTTCGCGTTTAGCGTTAGTTTTACCGTCATTTGCACGATCAACTTTAACTTGCTGTAACAGCTGGTCAATAGTTTTCGGTGCATCAGCAGCAGAAACCATACCGGCTGTTAAAGAGAAAGTTGCAGCCACTAGCGCTGATGTAATTAACTTCTTCATTATTGTGCAGTCTCCGCAGCAGGAATTGGTAATGCGAATAGGTCTAGAGCGCCTTGCTTACGAGCAATACGAATACCTTTTGTAATATCGCGTAAGTAGCTGTCTTCTAACTTGTTCCAAGTTTTAGCGTCAGCGTCATACATCCATGCTATTTTCTGATCTAAGCTTTGTGCGTAAAGTGCAACGCGACCTAGGTTGAAGAAGTCAACTAACACTTCTTTACCGTCTAAGCTTAATTTACCAGTGTGAACTGCAACGAAGCTACCGTATTCACGTTCAATGCTGTATGCATCAAGGATTAAACGGTATTTTTCAGCAAGAGTCACCTCTGCTGTATTAAGAATACTTTTTAGGTTCTCAACACGTGCTTTACGAACTTCAGTGTTGAATGGAAGATCTAGATTAACAAACTGATCTAGAGCCTCAACCATTTTAAACATTAATGGAACAACACCTTGGCGTAATTTATCAACGCCATTGATGTCAGTTTGAATTAAATCAAGTGTTTTTTGTTGATCAGCTACCAAGCCTGCAACGTAATCATTATATGATTTTAATGACTCACGTTCGTCAGCAACGCTGCCATACTCAAAAAGCATGTCTTGTGCTTGGTCAAAATATTTGTCGACTTTCTGTTGTGACGCGGCAGACGCAGCATTAAGGCTGCTATCAGCTTTTTGAACGTCAGCTAGAGGACCTGCAACAACGAAGTTGCTACCCGCTAAAGCCAGTGCGCCAACAAGTGCAGTAGCGATTTTTGTTCTATTGCTTACCTTGGACATAGTTCCCAACCAATTTGAAGTGAATTAAAAAGTTCTACTAAAGCGTAAATAACGAATGATAAAAATTTGTTATCAATGTTAATTCGACTAAGTGTGTCTTTTTCTTGTGATTGTTAGTTTTCTTCCCTTTTCCACGCCAGCTAAGGCGCAGACCCGTTGGCATCATTTCACAAAATGTTGACCTGTGTCAACATTTGCAAAGCGTAAAAACGAGTAGAAAGAGCTGTTAAGACTACCAATGTAAATGAAAGGTGAATAAATATACATTTTCAACATAAATCTGTAATAATAAAGCACTACAATTTAAGGTATAATTGTTTTAATTCAAAAGCATAGAAAACCCTAAATTATTGACCGCTTAAATGTATACCTATTTAATTAATCTACGAATTTACTTTTTTGTTGCATTTAAATACCAACTTAACACTTCATTCTGTTCATTTTTCAACACTTTAATCTCATTCAACTCAAGAAAATTTTGCTTAAAAATACTGATAAAATTTGCCAATTTATCTTCATCAAAAGAGGCGTTAACCAACTCCGAAAGTCTTAGTTTTAACGTATCCATTTGTAATTTAATGAATTCGATATATTGTTGTTTTTTTGCTAAAGGCCAAAATACCCCTTCTTTAAAAAACTGAGCAATGAACGTCATTAATTGGCAGTCCTGAGCAGATAGCTCATCATATTCAACTAAAAATTTAATCGATTGGTTGATTTTTATGCGCACACTTTCACAAACAGGATCTTGCTTTATTCGTGTAATATCATGTGCAGTTGTCATCGGTCCCATAGCAATTGCAATTTCACTTAAATATTCAATAAGCTCACTTGTTTGTGGTAAATCAATAAAACTTAATATTTTTTTATTTCTATTCAATATCATTGAATTATCATGATGGAAAACAATTGAAAATTGACCGTTCGCTCTAAGTACTCTTGAAGCTTCTTTTAGTGATAACTCGATAGCGGAGTATTCAAACCCAAACTGCGACATATAAAGGTCTACTGAATCATTTGCAAAAGGTAATGATTCACAGGCTGTATTTGATATCAATTCAATTTCAATTGTTGAATTTTCACTCTTATTATTTTCAGATAATTGCACTTCAGCAAGATCAACACCATACACCTTGCCAACTATTGCGCTAGCCCTTAGTGATTCTCTTAATAATAAAGGAACTGAACCGTTACCTGTGCCGACATCTACCGCTATAAAATCAGTTTGCAAGATAGAAAAGGTATTCTCCCAAACGGACTGTAATATACCTTCATAATTACTAGATAATGAATCACCAAATGATGTTGTATGCCCTTGCCGCCAATACTCAGTCCAATGTTGAGTCACACTAAATTTTCCTTATAAAAGTTTCTATTATAATTTTTAGGATAAATATCATCGATATGTGATATATCAATCAAAAAAGTTCATTCTGATTAAAGTTTTGCATATTAGTTTTACTTTTTTAACCTAAAAAAAACACTGATTAATAAAATTAACCAGTGTTTTTATTATCTAACAATATTGATTAAGATTAGAAGTTCCATTCACCTGCTAGTGTATAAGAACGACCAATATGTCCTGAACTATATAGGGCATCATAACCATTACCGTATTGACCATTACTATCAAATACTGGATCTTCATCAGTGATGTTACGAGCACCTAGGGTATATTTACCATAAGCACCTGCATCATATGAGTAAGTCAAGTTATGGGTCATAAAGCTATCATTAGAACCATTAGTAGACAATGAACCAGTTAAGTTACCGCTACTGTCAGAGGTAGGCGTTTCATAGCTACTTGTAGAAGGAATATAATCAATGTTCCAAGCAAGTGAGTGATCATTCATCATCCACGTTGTTGTAAACTGAGTTTTATATTCTGGCTGTAGTGAGAAACCACCTTGATCTTGCACTGGTCCACCAACATACGAATCAGAATTATATTCAAAGAAATAGTTGGTACTAGAATTAAATCTAATATCACCGATAGAAGATGTTTCTAATAAATACGTTACGTTTACATTAGTACCAGTAACTTCCAAACCAGGACCATTAATAGTCGAAGTTCTAAATATAGGTTGACTAGCTCCATCAGTTGTACGATCAACAGTAATCTTAGCTGCATCTGGGTTAGCAGAGCCTAATAATTCCATCATGACAATATCTTGAATTGGTACAAAACGAATAGCATTATCAATTTTAACGTTATAGAAATCAGCGGTTACACTAAGTCCTTCTACACCACTCCAAACTACGCCGAAGTTAATTGTTTTAGATGTTTCAGCATCTAACTCAGCGTTTGCTTGACGAGTAGTATCGTATTGTAATTCAGGGCAGTCACCATCCGCGATACCTTGAGATCGGCAGTAAACATAGTCATTGGCATAGTCAGCAGCAAAGCTATCTGCTTGAGAAAGAGTTTCCAATGCAGGTGCACGGAACCCTTCACCGTATGATGCTCTTAACATCAAGTCATCTATCGGCTTGTAAGTCAATGAAACTTTAGGCGCTAAATTGGTACCAAAATCTGAATAGTCATCATAACGTGCAGCAATACCCAGTTCTAATTCATCCGTTAGTGGGAATACACCTTCATAGAATACAGCCCATGTATCACGGTCTCTACCAGATGAATTACCGGCTGAGCCCCCAACTAAACCGACCTCAGATTGTGCATCAACTGTAGATGAATATTTAATGTTTGCAGCTTCAGCCCCAACATAATGACCAATCGCACCACCAGGTAACTCACCACCATCAAAACTCACACCTACATAATATTGGTCTAGGGTATAGTCATCCTGTTGTAGTGTTGTTGTCTTCATATTGTCAACACCGTCACCTAACGGGATATCCAAATACAAGTTTGTATATAAGCCTGCATAGCTTAAATAATATTCACCGACTGATTTATTATTAGTGTTACTGTGATGATAAAAAGTTTCCCATACGGCAGTTTCACCAAAGTCACCTTCTAATCCAACCATATAATCTTGTGTCAAATCAGTAACATTACCATCACGGTTACCAAGCTGATACCAACGAAAACGTCCGTCAGTAGTATCATCATATGGATTATGTAATGAATTTGCAGGGATATCATCCCACCCAGCTGCTGCTGGAGCATAACGACCAAATGACTTGTTTTGCGTAATCATTGCACGAGACTTCATACGAAGATCATCAGTTATTTCATAGTTAGCGTTAACAAATATAGATTGACGATCAGTTGAAGCTTGGTTAGCTGACACACCAGAGTATGCAAAACCACAATATTGGTTAGCTCCAGATTCTAAAACACCAACAAAACCATCAACAGTATTGGCTAGATTTTCACACTCAGGCGAAGCCTCCCAAAGACCTGTATAAGGGTTTTTGATACTTGCTCCATAAGAACTGATACCTACTGAAGAATTATAGTCTAAAATACCATTACCATCAGCGTCTTCAGCAAAAGGAGCTGTATATGGACGGTCACGATCAAAAATAGGCTCTTGAACTTGTTTTTCAAAAGAGAATGTAATGTTGCCTTTATCACTACTGATACCTGTAGTGACAGAGAAATCATGTCCATCACCACCTTCATCATCAGGACGGGCGACACGACCAGTAATATTCAGACCTTCAAAATTCTTTTTAGTAATAATGTTTACTACACCAGCGATTGCATCTGAGCCGTAAACCGCTGAACCACCATCTTTAAGAATTTCAATTCTTTCTACAATAGACATTGGTATTTGGTTAATGTTGATAGCTGCGCCTGAAAGTGTTGGTGAAGCAGCTAGGCGAACACCATCTAACAAAACTAGTGTTCTTGAAGAACCTAAACCTAGTAAGTTAACACTAGCTTGAGATTGAGCACTACTACCTGAAGAAGGAACTAAAGAACCAAAACTATTGAATGTAGAAGAACGCAAGGCATCTGCAACACTATAGCGTCCCATGTCATTAAAGTCTTTAGCGTTAATTACTTCAACAGGTGATGCATTTTCGATATCAACTCTACGAATTCGAGAACCTGTAATTTCAATTCGCTCTACTTTTGCACCATCTTCTTCTGCTGCAATAACAGCAGGTACACTTAACGCTGCCGCTGCAGCACCACCGATCAGTGCTAAACGCACCGATTTAGCTAGAATATTCTTATGCATTGTCTATCTCCCTGGACTTTTATATCTTTCTTATAATACTAACTACCTTTTTAGGTGTTAGTTCTATGAGGGGATGTAACAAAAATCATCACAACCACTCATTTACGTATGCAATAAAATCACATTTGATACAACTAATCAACAATTGAAGTGCCGTAAGCGCAAAAGTTAATCAAATGTGATCTCCATTCCTGTTAACTAAAATGGACACTAAAAAATAAAAACATTTAAAAGCATAGGTTTATAGAACTTTTGTTTTATTTTGATAAATTAGGGAACTTAAAAATAAAAAACTTAACATCCTGTTTTGCAGACTGATTTTTTATGCTAGGGCTGATTTTCGAATGGTGTTGCAAGCAATGAAAATTTAACATTTATAACAATAGGGTTTGTCGATAAGTTGTTAACAATTACATTTAAGATACAAAAAAAAGGAGATTGAGGTACTTTTTCGGTCGGTATTTAGGTGAATAATTGACCTTGATGATGGTTTGTTCGACTCAATATAAGTATAGATAATGCTGCGGTATTGATTTTGCATATTTACATATAGAGTATGCATGTCGCTTTGGGGTAAACATAAAATCGCACAATGTTTGCGATAGGAAAGTGTGACGAGGGTACAATGCCATATTACCAGTTTCGACATTATTAAGTTTTAAATTAGCGAGAGTTGATCATTGACTAGCGCATCAAATCGTTGCCCACACAACTGTAAAATAGGTTCAGCAATCGGCTGTATTTGTTTACTAATGTAATATTCGTAATCAATATTATTGGGTTCTGCTTCGACAGGTTGAGCGCCTGTTGTCGTCATCCAATACCTGATTTGATGCCCTCTCCTTGTTGCTTTAGATGTACCCTGTATTTGTGCCAATTGTTTTGCCGCTTTGACATGGGGAGATGATTTTGCAGTGTAGTCTTCAGCATGACGACGTAAACGTTTTTTAAAGATGAGCTCAGAGTCTCTTTCACCTTTTTTTAGCGCGTCTAACTCTTGACGAAGGTAATCGATAACATCCTCACCGTTGAAAAACATCTCGTATAAGTCAAATTGCATCTTACGGGCGATAGGGCTCCAATCACTTCTCACCTGCTCCATGCCTTTGAACGTCAATTTAAGCTTACTGTCCGCCCCTAATGAAGCACCGACATAGCGTTTTTTACTGCCTTCATCAGACCCTCTTAACGTCGGCATAATGAATTGATCAAAGTGAGTTTCAAATTCTAACTCTAGAAAACTGTCTAATTGATATTCAGTCTCACACCAATCACGCCAGCGTGTTGTTATGCTGGTTGCGAGTTGCAACCCCAAGGCATTAATGTCTTTAATCCCATGATTTTCGCCAAGCCAAACAAAAGTGGAGTCGGTATCGCCATAGATAACTTGATAACCTGATTCTTCTATCCATTGCTTGGTCAATTTCATAATTTGATGACCGCGCATGGTAATTGAACTGGCTAACTTCGCATCATGGAATACACACCCTTTTGAGCCTAATACACCGTATAAAGAGTTCATGATAATTTTTATCGCTTGCGATAACGGCGCATTTTTTTCTATTTTTGCCATTTCTCTTTGCGCTGCTAGGCTGGCAACTAAACCAGGTAAAATTGCGTTATCTCGCGCAAAATGTGCACCTAAATAACCTGGCACGGTTGAAGTATTATCACCTTGTTCGGCCAAGCGTAAGCCTTCCACTAATCCTTTGGGGTCAATTAAAAAAGTCCGAATTATCGATGGGTACAAACTTTTAAAATCTAGAACTAATACGTCTTTGTAATGACCAGGGATAGATGACATGACATAACCGCCGGGGCTTTCAAGCCCTTGACTGGCAGGATGTGCTGGAGCAACAAATCCATTGCGATGTAAGTGAGGTAAATATAAATGATAAAATGCAGCAATCGAGGCACCGACACGGCCAAACTCTAAACCTGTTAATTTTGCTCGTTCAATCGCAAAGTCAATCAACTGGGTTTTTTCAAAAATATCCCATACTAATCGGCTGTCGGTGATGTTATAAAATGCTAGCGCATTTTTATCGGTGTGAAATAACGTGGTAATTTCTTGGCCGCGATTCTCGACATGTTCAATAGCCTTACCTTCATCGAGCAGATTTCTTGATACAAACTCTAATGAAAAACTATCAAATTGATAAAATGCCGCTTTTAACCAATCAATGCCGTCAAGCACCACGCGCCCGGGTAACGAGAGTGTTTCGGGCCTAAATTTATCCGCGACCTTCCAGCTTAATTCTGTGCCACCTCGGCCTATTAATAATGGGATATGATGTACAATGCAGCGACGATATAATAAAGCTAAATCAAAAGTGACCACTGCCCAACCAATAATAATGTCAGGGTCGTATTGCTCAAACCAGGCAATAAGATGATGGATAAGTTCGACCTCATCGTTTACCCAAACAATAAAATCATGGCTATCATTTTGTGGTTCGCCAACCATAAACACACATTGGTATTGCTCGCCATATAACCCAACTGAATAGAGTTCGCCATCAAAGCTGCATTCAAAATCTAACGATATTACTGATAAACTAATCTCAACATCGGTTGGTTCAGCTACGGGTTTTCGAGCCCGTTCCAGTGACATTAATGGCAATAAGGTATCGTGATTTGTACTGTGATACTCCCCCACACATTCAATATCAAGGGCAATAAAGCGCTCGATTAAATAACGCTGCTCGGGTCTAATATCGGCTTCAAATAGCGTAATGCCGACATCATTAGCCACCCTAGTCAGCCCTTTTAATTGGCTGTTAGATTTTAAATACAGGGCACAGACGGGTTCATGCGCAAAACTGGTTAACCCAATAGACTCCGCCTTGAGCGTAAAATCGACTTTGTGAGTTAACACATTCACATCTTGCTGACGACAAAAACAAATCACCTCACTGTGATGCAACTCAACTAAAATTGGCCCATTTGCGGTTTTTAAATAATATTGCAACACCAGCTGACCCTGACGATATATCGCATGGCGAGTCAATACTCTGCCCTTCACTCGCGGCAATGCAGACATGCTTTGACGAGCATGGGTGGAATGTTTTAATTGCGGCTGTAAATGTTTCAATGTTATTTATTACTTCGTAGCATGCTAATTCACTGTTATTATGTACAGCATAATTCAGACCACGCAGAAATCATACTTCTATGCTACCGGATACGATAAAAAGTCAAATTCGCACCATTTATAAAGAAATTGCTAATGCTATGCCGCAATTTCGTTCTCGTCGCGAACAAAACTACATGGTAGCTGAAATCTCAAAAACCTTAGCGGGAGAGTATGACAAAGATCGGCGGATTATTGTGGTTGAAGCGGGTACCGGGATTGGTAAGTCACTGTCGTATATTCTTGGCACCATTCCATTAGCATTAGCCAGTAAGAAAAAGGTCTGTATTGCCACTGCAACGGTTGCATTACAAGAACAGTTACTCCACAAAGATTTGCCGTTTTTTTTACAACAATCTGGCGTTGACTTTAAATTTGGTCTAGTTAAAGGTCGGCAACGTTACGTGTGCTTGGCCAAACTTGAAGCCATGATAGGCAATCAAGACAGCTCACAAATGGCCATGTGGCAAACAAAGCCAGATCAAAGCCAAATAAACGAACTGCAAAAACTGCATCAAGATTTCCATCAAAAACGTTGGAACGGTGAAATTGACACCCTGCAACATCCCATCCCAGATTTTTTATGGCAGCAAATATGTTGTGACAAGCACAGTTGTCATCGACAAGTATCAGCACATCACAACTGTCCATTTCATAAAGCACGTGAAGATGTTGATACCTGGGATGTGCTTATTGCTAACCACAGTTTGCTTTTTGCTGACTTAGAATTAGGTGGCGGAGTTATTTTACCTGATCCAGAAGACATGTTTTATGTTATCGATGAGGCACACCATTTACCGATTGTGGCAAGAGATTTCTCCAGCGCGCAAGCCACGTTACGCGGGGCTTGTGATTGGTTAGAAAAAGCCTCTAAAACCTGCTCTAAGCTGCAAAATCAGCTTAAAACAAATAACATTATTGCTCCTGTGCAAGCCATGCTTGATCACACAACCGATTTAACCAACTTATTAACTCAAGTCGCGCATTATTGCGATACCCAACCGCAATTATTTGCCAACCCAGAAAGCCGACTGCGCTTTGAGCACGGGCAATTACCACAAGCGCTATTAATTCAGGCAGAAAACTTAGCCACGGCCTCTGGCGCTGCTGTTAAACAGTTTAATAAAGTGGTGTCGGTGCTAAGTGAGGCAATAAAAGACGGTGAAGTGCCCAAGCATCAATCTGAAGGGTTATTGTCTGAAACAGGCTTTATTTTACAACGCTTAGATAATTTGCATAAGCTGTGGAAAATGATGGCCAAAGAAGACAGTAAAAAAGGCGCACCAATGGCACGCTGGGCAGAACTGATTACCGGAAAGCAGCAGGATTACTTATTTTGCTCATCGCCAATCGAAGTCGGTTTTATGCTCGAGTCTATGCTATGGCAAAAAGCGGCTGGCGTTGTATTGTGCAGTGCAACATTACGAGCACTAAACAACTTTAACCATTTTGCTCATCAAGTCGGATTAGGCATTAATGATGGCACACGTTTTTTAGCCTTGTTGTCGCCCTTTGATTATGAAAATAACGCCACGTTGTTTATTCCACAAATGGTTACAGAACCTACCGATGATAACTATACGGCCGAGATTGCTGAGCACATTGTTGCATTAGTGGATGGCGAAATGGCCACACTCGTATTATTTGCATCTTACTGGCAAATGGAAAAAGTGGTCGATTTGGTCGAGGGCAAAATAGCCAAAGATCAGTTATTTGTTCAAGGTGAAATTCCAAGACAACAAATTTTAGAAAAACATAAGCAGCGTTGTGACGATGGTTTACCCAGTATTATATTCGGCACAGGCAGTTTCTCAGAAGGTCTGGATTTACCGGGCGACTATTTAACCAACCTAATTATCACTAAACTGCCTTTTGCTGTACCAACATCACCGGTAGAACAAGCCCATGCGGAATACGTGAAAGTAAAAGGTGGTAATCCCTTTTTACAGCTGACAATTCCAGACGCATCGCGTAAATTAGTCCAAAGTTGTGGTCGCTTGCTGCGTAAAGAGCAAGATTACGGACGAGTGACTATTTTAGACCGCCGCTTAGTGACCAAACGTTATGGCAAATCATTGATTGATGCCCTTCCCCCTTTTAGACGTGTTATTGAATAGGTATTGAGTTGGATTTATTATTAGACCCTAGCCATTGGGCAGTATTAGCGGTCATCGGAATTATTGCAGGTTTTATTGATGCCATAGTGGGTGGTGGTGGTTTATTGTCGATACCAGCATTGCTAACAGTAGGCATTCCACCTCATTTAGCCTTAGGCACTAATAAGTTAGCGGCATGTTTTGGCTCGTTAACCTCAAGTTTTACCTTCTATAAACAGCAATTATTTAACCCTGCATTATGGAAAGCCAGTTTTTTTGCTACCCTTATAGGTTCTGTCTCAGGATGTATTCTGGTTTTCCTCATTGACCCGACTTGGCTAGACAAAATCTTGCCGCTATTAATTATCGGCATTGCCATTTATACCTTATTCAGTCCCAAAGCCATGGGTGATAACAATGTCAGCCTCCCCATTGAACGTTCGTCTACTGGCAAACAAATCTCGCAAGGTTTTATACTCGGCAGTTATGATGGCTTTGCCGGGCCGGGTATTGGCGCATTTTGGACCGTGTCATCAGTATCAATTCACAAACTCCCTTTGTTGCACAGCTGTGGCTTAGCAAGGGTGATGACCTCTGTGAGTAATGTTACTGCGTTAGTTATATTTGCCTCAATGGGACAAGTGCAGTGGATGCTAGGGTTATGGATGGGTGTTTGCATGATGGCCGGCTCTTATATTGGCGCACGAAGCGCAATTCGATTTGGCATTCCTTTTATTAAACCTATTTTTATCGTTATGGTATTGTCGATAGCCATTCACCTAACTTGGAGTGCTTGGGGATGAATACCCAACAACTGGTTTTAATGTTAAAGCAGCAACTGACTCAACTTGAGCAAGATGCCCTAATGCATGACCAAAATTTAGCACCCAACCAGCGACAAACCTTGCAACAAACCGAACGATTTAACAGCCAACTTTTCGCTCAACAAGGTGGTTTGCTGAGCCCATGTATTTCACAACTTCGCCAAGACATTCAAAAACTAGAAAAACAATTATTACTTAAGCTGAGTGGTCCTGTTATTCAACTCAGTTGTGATCGCATACAAGACCGCTTTATCGCGCTAAAAAGAGCCTTGCTCACCACCGACATTAATTTAAAAGCCGAAGCACAACGTAAAGCCAGTAATCGGGCGCGTTATGCAAAAAAACAACAGCAAGCGGTGCAAGACAGTGGATTTGGTTGGATAGCCAGTAATGTGATGCAAAACAGTCATCAACTATATGCCGAACTGAACAAACATCTCAACTGGGCGAAAAAAATTGAGCAAAAAATACAACAAATGGAAGCAAATCTTGAATTCTGTCATAGTGATGACAAAATTCAATTGCAAAATGACATACTTTTGATGCATCGTCGCTTAGGAAAATGTAAACAAGCAACAAGTTATATTGAAGAGCGCATTCAATTATTTGAACGACCTCGCCAAAGTTACCCTCGTTAAGGAGCAACAATGAAATCTGTATTCACCACTAGTGCGCTGTTAGCATTTTTAACTTCATCATCAGTATTTGCAGCTAATTTAACTATTCCCATGTCTTTTGAATATTTAGCTCTTGATGGCGAAGCAATTGAAACAAGTATGTTTAAACATCAATCCGACTTAACATTAGCCAATGGCACCCATAAAATCGCCATCCGCTATCATGATGTGGTCGATGACTCGTTCAGTGACAGTCAATCATTTGTAAAATCCACACCGTTCATTGTTACGCTAACGGTAGATGGTGATTATCAATACAGCCTAAAACCGGCTAATGGTGATGTTATCAAAAAGCCAAAAGCCTTTGCTAAAGCGCCACAAGTCGAAGTGAGCCGCCAGGACAACGGCTCTGTCTCTTATAGTGTTGAGCAAACCAATTTTGCAGAAGAAACCTTTATCACTAACTTGTTTAAAACCAATAAACAACAAGACTTTGAGAGCTTGTCTGCCTCAGCGACGGGAGATGGCAAAACGGTTGTCACACAGGCACCGGTGCAATCAGACATTGCTGTTGCAACCAATATGGCACCCGTGGCGGCTGTAACGTCAGTAACAACCAAAGTACCCGCTGGCAAAGCAACAACCCCAGCACAAGCTGAGCAAATGTTGCAGTATTGGTGGTTACAAGCCGATGAAAAAACCCGCAAAGAGTTTATGGGTTGGGCCATTAAGCAACTTTAAATGTTAACAGCCATTCCCTTTGTGTATCACGCCAGCTATTCTCGGCTGGCGTTACCTCACACCCATCGATTTCCAACCACAAAATATCAACTGCTATATGAATATGCACTTGAGCAACAATTACTGCTTGAGTCAGCAATGCATACTCCTGCCCCCATCAACATCGAAACACTTTACACTGTGCATTGCCCGCAATATGTTAATCAATTCACCAACGGATTGCTCGAGCATAAAGCGCAACGACGTATTGGGTTTCCTTGGAGCCAACATCTTGTCACCCGCACCTTACATGCCGTCAATGGCACAGTATTGTGCAGCCAATTAGCATTAGAATATGGTTTTGCGGTGCATTTAACCGGCGGATATCATCATGCTCATTATGATTTTGGCAGCGGGTTTTGTGTCTTTAACGATTTAGTTCTTGCGGCAAAATCAGCCATCGACAGCGGTAAAGCAGATAAAGTACTGATATTTGATTGCGACGTACATCAAGGTGATGGCACAGCGACATTAGCTCAGCGGTATCCCAATATTATTAGCAGTTCAATCCACTGTGCGCAAAACTTCCCCTCACGCAAGCAGCACTCAGATCATGATATTGATTTAAACAAAGGCTGCAGCGACCAAGAATATATTGAGCACATCCAACAAATACTGCCTTTCCTTATTCGGATGCATCAGCCTGATCTTATTATTTATGATGCTGGGGTAGATATTCATCAAGACGATGATTTAGGATACTTCAATATTTCGACCCAAGGTATATTAGCAAGAGATACCCAAGTGATATCAATAGCCAAAAGCCACAACATCCCGCTTGCAGCTGTGATTGGTGGAGGCTATAGTCGTAATGAAGCCGAGTTAACTCATCGACATAGCCAACTACTTGTGGCAGCAAATGAGTTATGGTTAAGCAAAGGCGACTAATCAACATAGCTCGTGTAGCCAACGCTTACACGTAATATATTCGACATAGACGTCGACAACACACTGGTCTCAATGGAGCATATAATGCACTTAGATATTCGTAACTATTATGAAGTTCTATTAATGGAAATACTGAGAGATGAAGGCTTAATGGAAGAGCTGCCTGAAGAATACTTGGCCGATTTATGTTGCGTCACGCTAAATCAATTACCCGTGCGTTACATCCGTCACTTAGTCGATACCTATTTTTTTGAAAATTACCAAGAATTGCACATGATGAAAACCGAGATTTACGATGCGCTTGAAAAGTCTCGTCAATTTCTTAAAGCCAATTTACAAAAACGCTTAAAAGAAGAAGCAGAAATAGCAGCGGCACAGCAAATTTAAAGATAATTATTCGAGGGTATGCGTAGTTTACTGCCCTTTTAGGCAACAAATTAAAGATAGATGAACTAGTGAAAATGATGTGGGGATAAATTTGGAGGTTCCCCTAGAGCCGACACCCCGGCACACGAGTCGCTTGCTGCGGTTGCTCCCTTCCGGGTCTGGCCGAGTTCACAAGTTATCATTGCGGGGGGACCCTAGGGTCACCATTGACTTCTGATAAACAAAGCTTGTTTTTCAGAACGAGGCGATTATCCCCTAACCTATTGGCTTGATCAAGCCTTAATCTTAATAACTGTGTAATCACTAGTTTAGTTGCACAATACTTATGCAAATTCAACCAATATGCATTACATCAACTCGCTAAGTGAACGCCTTGATTCGATTTCTTTGTATAATTATTTGTAATCAAGCTTATGCCCGCCAAAGTTGTTCTCAATCGCTACTCTCAATTAGGCAAAGATTAACTTAAGCTAAGTTAAGGACAAAATTTTGGTTTTAACTGCTTGTGAATGACATTCATTATTTACTCCCAAAGGAATAGTCAGATCTTAGTCACAACTCTACACTTATTTCGATGAGTAACTTGCAAAGGTTAGCTAATATGAAAATTGAATAAAATCCGCACACTGTTAACCCTTAGTGAATTGCGCGATAACTAAAAAATGCAGGGAATAGATGATGAAAACAATTACCGTTCGTCCCGTAACAAAAGCGGTGCTAAGTGCAGGGCTAATCGCTTTGGCACTATCAGGCTGTGGAGGCAGCGATGGTGCCAATGGTGAAGATGGCCCAGATGGCATTATCGGTGTCAGCATTGACAGCGCATCAACACTAAAAGCCACAATGACAGATGCAACGGTGACAGACGGTAAAGTCAACGTCACTTTTAGCCTCAAAAACGGCAATGGCGTAGCTGTACTTGGGTTAACAAAAGATCATGATCTTCGCTTCGGCATTTCACAATTAACGCCTGTTACCGAAATGGTCGGTGACACACAAGTCGATCGCGGCTATCAATGGCAGTCTTATATTAATGTATTAAAACAGCCGAATACCAGCACGATCCCCGATGGCGAAACCAATATATCCCCCTCAGCTCAATACCAAGCAGAAGTAGAAGCCGCTTCTGCTTGCGATACTTGCTTTGTTGATAATCAAGACGGGACGTATCAATACACATTCCAAACCAATGTTAGCCAAATAACAGAACCATTAACGATTACCTATAATCAAGATAATACCCAGCGTATTACCCTTGAGTTAAAACAACCGCTCATTACTGCAAATGCACATTATGACTTCCAGCCATCTACTGGGTTAACCGAAGATATCGCCTCACGAGATGTGGTTTCAATTGAGGCCTGTTATACCTGTCACCAACCAGATAGTCTTGAATTACACGGTGGCCGCAGAATTGATCTTGAAAACTGCGCATCGTGCCACACGGCTACATCTGGGGATCCAGAAACCGGCAACAGTGTTGACTTTGGCTACATGATCCACGCTATCCATAAAGGCCAAGACCGCGTAACACATACCGCAACAACGGAAGAAGCTGCGCCGTATAAAGTCATTGGTTATGGCGGTGGTGTACATGATTATGGCAATGTGATGTATCCACAAAAACCTGCTGCTGATTGCAGTGCATGTCACGTTGAAGGCGCTAATGCCCCTCAAGATGCCGCATTATTTAACGCCAATAAAAGCGACACAGCTTGTATTGCTTGTCATACAGAATCAGCCTCTGAACATCATGTTGGTTTAAGTACACAATGTACTTCATGTCATATTGAAGAAGGTTACGCTCGCAGTGCAAAAGAAGCTCACGGCGATGTGATGAAGGCCTATAACGAAACCCAAACCATGAATGTCGTCTTTAGCGATACTACCGTTACTGCTGAAGGCAAATTTAGTACGACCGTTAAATTTACCGATGCATCGGCAAATGTCATTGCTGCTGAATTTGTCGACACTGGCAGTCGCATCGTGATGGCATGGGACAGCAACATAGATTACCCAGCTTATAACGATGCCAGTTACAGCAACAGACGTATTAAACTCAGTGAAGGGATTGCAAACGCAGACAATAGTTGGACCTTAGTGTGGAATAACGTCACGCTACCCACTGACTATGTGGGTAAAACGTTTGAACTTTGGTCAGCGGTAACCGCGTGTTACAACAATGGCGGCTATGGTCGCCCAGAAGTGAAGTTAACCGCATGCTCTGCCGATGATGTGAGAAAAGTTGAAATAAAAAGCAGTGCATATCATTTTGTCATGGCGGCAGCGGCAGTAAATACTAGCCAAACCGCGGCATCTCGCCGAAACATAATCGATACAACAACTTGTCAAGGATGTCACAACCAAGAAGTATATCACTATGACAATGGCGTCAACTGCCAAACTTGCCATACCTCGGATAAAACGCTAAAAACTGATGCAACCTATCCAGGCGGTAAAAAATCGACCAGCTTTGCGTTTAAAGCACACAGTGCTGAAGGTCACTATCTTAAATATGCGGGTGTTGAATCAGGTACAGTGTTAAAGACTGACTGTAAAACATGTCACACCACTGACGGCATAACGCTAGGCCGTGCAGAAGATAGAGTATGGCGATACGCTGATACCGAAACAGGTGCTGATGTTTGGGTGTCATCTGACACTGGTGCATGCTTAAGCTGTCACCAAAAGTACATTACTGATGCCACCGTGTCGCACATTGAAACCAATGGCGGTATTACTGACGGCATGAGTGAAGATGATGTGCGCACACGTTCAGCAGAAATGTGTTCAACCTGTCACACACCAACACGTATTAATGAAAGCCACGGCTTTTAACGCCAATACACGATAATCTGTCGTAATGATTAAAAGACCCTAGCTTTTGCCTAGGGTCTTTTTATATTACGAACAATTAATATGCTTTAAGTCCGTATTTTATATACCTCTTTATTAATAGCCTGATCACCATCACACAATTGCGTTCGCTTTACAGACGTCTTGTTGTTTGTAAAGTAATCTTGGTACTGGGAAACCTTATTCCAACATCAACTTAACTGAATTAGATATTGCAGAACATACTGCCAGTAAGTTAGATGGATGACCTTTGCAGGGAAAAGATGATGAATATAACACACACAAAAATTGCATTATTACTTGCTATGTCAGCATCAATGACACTGGTAGGTTGTGGCGGCGGCAGTGACGGCGAACCAGGTAACCCTGGCAATCCAGGTGGTGAGCCAGCGGTAACCATTCAAGTGCTTAACCTTGATATTACCGATGTGACCTACCAAGACAACAAGCCAACAGTCACTGTATTTGCGACCAATGAAAATGATCTGCCTATCGCAGGATTATCAGCATTAGAAGTCAAAAAAGTGGTTCAGTTAATTCCTGCCGGTGCTAGCGGTGCAGGTAATTCAGCCCAATGGCAATACATAGGTTCGGAAAAAACGTTTACCGATTTAGGCAACGGCAAATACACTTTTACCGTGAATGTTGAAGGGTTTAATCCAGAGCTCACACAACGTTACAATGTCATATCAAGCGCATCAACACTCCTTGATGGCGTCTCAACATCACCCAGAGCTGAAATCACAGAAGACTTTGACGGTGAAGGCTATAGTGCTAAATACACCAAAAATATTGTTAGCGATGCCACCTGTAATACTTGCCACGTAAAAGGCGAAAGCATTTATCACAGCTATACCGACTTAACGACCTGTGTAAGTTGTCACACCAACGAAATGGCAATCGAAAAAGACAAAGTACAAGTCGACTTTAGCCACCTTATACATAACGTTCATAACAACGCAAAAATGTACGGACGTAATCTCGATAAAAGCGCAGAAGCCGCGCACGCAATCGTGCAAGACAACTGTACAACGTGCCATGTTGAGTCAGAACAATTAACTGAATGGAATAACTGGACACGCATTCCAACCATGGAAGCGTGTAGCAGCTGTCATACCGACATTGACTTTAAAACAGGTCAAGGCCACCCGCAACAAGTTGATAATTCAAACTGTATCGCTTGTCATAATGCAAGCTGGACCGAAACCTTACATACCTCAGCCTTTGGCGAGAAAAAAGCCTTTATCAACCAATATGGTATGAGTGCGACATTGGTCGCCAATAAAGCCACAGCAGAAGATAAGTCAGCCACGTTATCAGTAACCATGTTAGACGCTGCTGGCGCAGTAATTGATGCCACTTCACTTGTGAGCAAAATCCAACGTCTTGAAACCATCACTAACGTTGGGCCAAACTTCCCTATCATGGGGTACAACGCCAGCCCAGGCAGTGGACTTGCTAAAGTGAGTAAAGACTTTATTAAAGTGGGTCTGTTGCAAACGGATGTAACCATTGCCGATGGCAAGCTAGTTTACAGCATCGCATCGCTACCTTTTGGTAGTGGTGATACCGACACAGCCTTTAGCTTTATTGGCCTAGAAATGTGTAACGACGGGAGCCAAGCAATCGATTGTGCCGATGGCGTCGCCACCACCAGCATGAAAGCAGAACTTGCCCATGCAACTTACTCAGGTAATGCCCCTAGTTACCGTCATATCGACTCAGTTAATTTTGCTTCTTGTGAAAGCTGCCACGGAGAAACCTTTGAACTGCATAAAGGTTATCATGCTGGATTTATCATGACTGAACAATTGGGCCGTGAGCTAAATGGAGAAATGACCGTAGGTGTGGATGGATGTGTCACTTGTCATACACCAGACGGAACCTATGCTTCTGGCGCAAACCAAGGCGCACTTGAAATGAAACTTCACAGTGTACATGGCGAGCAAGGTATTATTAAAGACTGTACTCAATGTCACGACGACTTCAACCTAGATGCATTTAAAGTGAAAGGCGCCCTTGCCACTTCAGCGGGCTTATACACCACACCTATCACAGCAACATGTGCATCTTGTCATGGCTTTGATGAAATCTCGCAACATGCCACCAGCCAGGGCGCTATTGTCAACGGTAGCTACCAAGAAGCAAACGATGCTGCGCAGTTAGAAACTTGTTTCTACTGCCACGCACCTAGCATTGAAAATCACACTCAAGTAAAACTGTAATCTGTTCATTGAGAGAGAAGCCAGGCTTCTCTCTCAAGCTGTGACATACATTATCAGACTGTTGATCATCACAATGGACAAATTAGGAAGTCTACTTATGAAGACCACAAACCAAATTAATACCCTACTACTCGCCCTACTTTGCTTGACGGCATCAACCGTATTTTTGTCAAATCAAGTACACGCTGCAAAGTGGGATGCCACCATGACACCGGCTGAAGTTGAAGCCACACTCGATAAAAAATTCGCCGAAGGAAAATACTCCCCTAAAGGCGCAGACTCATGTTTAATGTGTCATAAAAAATCAGAAAAAGTCATGGACCTCTTTAAAGGTGTCCATGGTGCAATTGATTCATCAAAAAGCCCAATGGCAGGCCTACAGTGTGAAGCATGCCACGGCCCATTAGGCACCCACAATCGCGGCGGCAAAGAGCCGATGATTACCTTTGGCCCGAACTCAAGCCTCGCAACCGATAAGCAAAACAGCGTTTGTATGAGTTGTCACAATGACGACAAACGCATGACATGGGAAAGCAGCCATCATGCAAATGCAGACGTAGCCTGTGCTTCTTGTCACAGCGTTCATGCCGCGCACGACCCTGTATTATCAAAGCAAACCGAAATGGACGTTTGTACCAGCTGTCACACTAAACAAAAAGCCGACATGAACAAACGGACAAGTCATCCTATGAAATGGAACCAAATGACCTGTAGCGATTGTCATAATGCCCATGGCAGCTTAAGTGATGCAGATCTTGTTCAACCTACTGTTAACGAAACTTGCTATACCTGCCATGCAGAGAAGCGCGGCCCAAAGCTGTGGGAGCATGCACCCGTGACAGAAAATTGCGCAAATTGCCATAACCCTCACGGGTCGGTTAATGATGCAATGTTAAAAACGCGTGCTCCACAATTATGCCAGCAATGTCACTCAGGCGACGGCCACACAAGTAGTGCCTACCTTGGCAACACCGATATGGGTTCAACAGTAACTGGCAATGCATTTACTGGCGGACGAAGCTGCTTAAACTGTCATAGCCAAGTCCATGGATCAAACCATCCATCGGGCAAGTTATTGCAGCGCTAAGGAGATAACGACATGAAAACAAAATTAAACATCATCACCTTAGCGTTATTATCAAGTTGTAGTTTTGGCTTATTCGCACAAGGCTATGGCTTAATGAATGCAAAAACAGACAGCGTTAAATTCGATGCCTGGCAATGTAAAGGTTGCGTGGTTGAAACTGGCACAACAGGTTACGTCGAAGCAGGCATAGCCTATAACGGCGAAGATGATATTCAATCTGCCAATGCATTCAATAGCAGTAACCAAGTAGCAGGCAAAGTAGACGCGGATATTCGCTATAAAGGCGAAACAGGTTATCAAGCAAATGTTGAGGCTCACAATCTCGGTATGGATAATGGCCGTATCGATATCGATGTCGGTAAACAAAGCGTATATAACATCAATGTTAACTACCGCTCTTTTGCCCACTATCAATCAAACAGTGCGTTAAGCCCATATCAAAATATTGGCAGTGATTACCTATCACTGCCAGACAATTGGGTCACAGCAGGCTCAAGCCCTGACATGCCAATGCTCTACAGTAGCTTAAATCCTGTAGAACTATCATTAACGCGTGACCGTACAGGGCTTGGGTTTGAATACCAGACAGAATCGCTGTTTACCACTTATGTGAATTTTCAACGTGAAGAGAAAACCGGTACTAAAACCACATCAGGCAGTTTTTATAACCAGTCTATGATGTTGGCAGAGCCTGTCGATTACACCACCGACATCCTCAATGCGGGTATTAAGCTTCGCGGAGACAATTGGTTTACCAGTGTAAATTACACTGGCTCAGTGTTTAAAAATGACAATAATCAACTCGGTTTTGACAGCGCATTTAATCCTACATTTGGCGCACAAACCACAGGCTATATTGCACTAGATCCTGATAACGAAGCCCACACAGTGTCTTTATTAGGTCAATATAATATGGCCATGACGAACCTAAGTGGTCGCTTACTGATTGGGCAAATGACGCAAGATCAAACACTCACGACTATAGGTTACGGATACCCACTCCCCGCAAACAGTATTGATGCAAAAGTGGATATCACCGGCGCGACCTTAAAGGCGGTGACACGACTTAACCGCGCTTGGCGAGTCAGTGGCAGTTATGACTACAACGACCGAGATAATAAAACTCAAATCGAACAATGGACCCAAATCAGTATCAACGATGTCACCGGAGAAGCTGCGTACAACACGCCGTATGATCTCACCACTCACCGCGCCAAATTATCAAGTGACTATCGTATTACCCACGGTATAAAGCTTGATGGCGGTTACGACTTTAAGCGCGAAGAGCGTAGCTATCAAGACCGTGAAACCACCGATGAAGACACCTTATGGGCGCGGGTCAATGTTAACAGCTTTGACATGTGGAATATGTGGTTAAAAGGCAGCGTGAGTCAGCGTGATGGCTCACAATATAACGCATCGATGTCATCGTCATCAGAGCAAAATGCACTATTACGTCGTTACTATCTTGCCGATCGTGACCGCAGCCAAATAGAAGCACGTTTCAGCCATACACCTTTAACCGATTTAACCGTCGATTTTGGCGCACGCTACGCATTAGACGATTACACTGAGACCGACATTGGTCTCACCAAATCAACAGACACTTATTACGATATTAATCTGCATTACATGGTCAATGCAGATCTATCGCTAAATGCATTTTACAATCATCAAATCATTGAATCTGAACAATCAGGCAGTTCAAATTTCAGCGTCGCCAACTGGCAAGCTGATATTGAAGACACCATTGATTATGTCGGTGCAGGCATGAGTTACAGCAACTTAATGGACAGCCGACTAAAACTAGGCCTAGATTATTCCTACTCCGATTCAGACAGCACCACTCAAGTGAGCCAGGGGATCACCGGCGATTACGGCGATTACTTTGCTAAAGTGCATAACATCAATCTATATGGCCAATATCAAGCCACAGACAATATGAGCATTCGTGTTGACTACAAAATGGAAAAATACCTTGATAACGACGACGCCAACGACCTCAACCCAGACACCATCTGGAACGTAGTCAGCTTTGGCAATGTAGACCATGATTACACTGCACATATGATTATGCTGAGCATGCGCTATAGCTTATAAAGACTTATAAACGATAGTGTTAACGATTAAATGCCAACATCTTTATGTTGGCATTTTTATATTGTGGACAAAAAACTTGCAACACAACCGCATTTAACATTATATTAACAAGGTGAATACCTTGTGATTGAAATTTGGGCAAAAGGATGTTGCCCACATTTTCTTGCTATTTCCCTACCTACCTCTCCCTCCTCAAATGCATTTTTTTAACATTGACTGCCACTATCAACACACATAAGTTATCATGATCTCAATGGCGGCGTTATTGCCACACACGATGGAAGTTCGAGGGGATCATGCTTCAAATTGATACAGATATTGCGGGTAAAATTGTCGACCGCACAATGAAAATTATTGGCCACAATATCAATGTCATGAACGCACAAGCTGTCATTCTCGGTTCAGGTGAAAAGCACCGTATCGGCACCATTCATGAAGGGGCTTTACTTGCCATTAGCCAAAACCGTAACGTCGAAATAAATCACACCATTGCCGCTAATTTACAAGGCGTAAAACCAGGGTTAAACCTTCCTCTGCACTACCAGGGGCAAGTTGTTGGCGCAATTGGCATCACAGGCGAGCCTGACACCTTAAGCCATTATGGCGAATTGCTTAAAATGACGGCTGAAATGATTGTCGAGCAAGCTAACTTGCAAGAGCAGCTACAGTGGCAAAATCGCCAAAAAGAAGAGTTTATTTCACAGCTTATTCTTGCGAGCGAAGCAGAACTGCCGTCACTAAAACAGTGGGCATTGCAATTGGGTATTGATTTATCCGTGCCACGAGTTGCAGCCATCATTGAACTCGACAGTCATAACGCGGCTTTTCAGCAAGACAATCAAGCACTCAAACAAGTGATGTACTTGCTGCAACACCCCATGCGTGACAATTTAATCGCTATGACATCGCTCACTCAATTAGTGATCCTTAAACCGGCATTTCTAGACGGTAAGCAATTTGACCCCGAACTTGAAAGCCAGCGCATCGATAAATTACTCAAACGCCTGCCAGCAAACATGCAATTGCGTTTACACATCGCATTAGGGCATTATTTTAGTGGTGATTTAGGCATTACATACTCTTACCGTACAGCCAAAGAAACCCTCGACATTGGCAAAAAATACCACCCAGAAAAAAGCAAATACCTTTATCAAGACTACAGCTTACCGGTGTTACTTTCGGGCTTACGTCACCACTGGCGAGGTAATGCACTTGCAGCGCCTTATCAAAAGTTAATTGAAGCTGACAATAATCAACAATTACAAAAAACCTTAGCGGCATATTTACAGCACATGGGTGACTTACAAGCGTGTGCCAACAGCTTGTTTATCCATAGAAACACCCTTCGTTATCGCCTTGATAAAATTCAAAACGTGACCAATATTGATTTGCATAATTTCAATGGCTTACTCAGTTTGTACCTCGGGCAACTTATCCATCAGCCAGAATAAATTAACCAGCACAATGAATTGTGCATATGCACAACAAACAAAACAAACTACCTACGCAGTTAATGCAAATGAACAAAGCAATTTTGGCCTAATGATTTACTATTGTTGAGTGTTTTTACCCTCAAACAATAATAATGAGTAACCTATGGGCTTAATATTGATCCTACTCGGCGTGATCGCGTTTATCGTGGTTGCCACCTCCAAATTTAAACTACATCCGTTCTTAACCTTAATCTTAGCGTCATTTATTGCCGCTTTTGCTTACGGCCTGCCAAGCCAAGAAATTGCCAAAACCATCACTAACGGTTTTGGTGGCATTCTTGGTTACATTGGTTTGGTGATTGTCTTGGGGACAATCATTGGCACCATTTTAGAAAAAAGTGGCGCGGCCATTACCATGGCAGAAGTGGTCATAAAGCTTTTTGGACAACGTTTTCCAACCTTAACCATGTCGATTATCGGCTACCTGGTATCAATCCCGGTTTTTTGCGACTCAGGCTTCGTGATTTTAAATTCGCTAAAGCAATCAATGGCCCACCGTATGAAGGTGTCTAACGTGGCAATGAGTGTTGCGTTAGCGACGGGGCTTTATGCTACCCATACATTTGTACCGCCAACGCCAGGGCCAATTGCCGCTGCAGGCAACTTAGGCCTAGAGTCACAATTAGGCTTAGTCATTGCTGTCGGTGTCTTTGTGGCCGCTATCGCTGCATTTGCAGGCATGCTTTGGGCTAACCGCTTTAAAAACGAAGAACCTGACGGTGAAGGCGCAGAAGAGTTAACTCAACAACTTGATCAACTCGATGACCTTAAAAATGCATACGGTAAATTACCAAGCCCAACTAAAGCATTTGCACCGATTTTTGTACCCATTGTGTTGATTTGTTTAGGCTCTATCGCCAGCTTCCCGTCAAAACCACTTGGCGAAGAAGGCATATTTTCAATATTGGTGTTTTTAGGTCAACCGGTTAATGCCTTAATGATTGGTTTGCTGCTGTCTTTATCACTTTTAAAAAGTGATAAAAAAATTGCCGAGTTCAGTGAGCGGATCAGTCAAGGTTTAGTGGTTGCTGCGCCTATTTTACTGATCACGGGTGCCGGTGGCGCATTTGGCGCAGTGTTAAAAGCAACAGAAATTGGCGCATTCCTTGGCAGCAGTTTATCGGCATTAGGCGTCGGGATATTTATGCCCTTTATCGTCGCCAGTGCATTAAAGTCAGCACAAGGTTCATCAACGGTAGCTTTAGTGGCCACTTCAGCACTGGTCGCGCCATTATTGGGTGATATTGGTCTTGATTCTGAAATGGGCCGCGTACTAACAGTGATGGCAATTGGCGCTGGCGCAATGACAGTATCGCATGCTAATGACAGCTTCTTTTGGGTTGTCACCCAGTTTAGCCGCATGAGTGTTAAGCAAGCTTACCGCGCACAAACGGCAGCTACATTAATCCAAGGTATCACCGCCATGATTACTGTGTACCTCCTCAGTTTATTTTTACTGTAAATTATCAGGGCCATATATGAAAATCGTAATTGCACCAGACTCGTTTAAAGAAAGCCTTAGTGCACTAGAAGTGGCAAACGCTATTGAGCAAGGGTTTAAGCATATTTTCCCCGATGCGCAATATTGTAAAGTTCCCATGGCTGATGGTGGCGAAGGAACAGTACAAGCTATGGTGGATGCAACCGGTGGACATATAATAGAACGTCGCGTTACAGGGCCGTTAGGCACTCCGGTAAAGGCATTTTATGGCATTCTTGGGCAACCTGATGCAAACGGTCAGCATACTGCCGTCATAGAGATGGCGGCAGCATCAGGCCTTCATTTAGTACCACCAACACAACGAAACCCACTATTGACCACCAGTTTTGGTGTTGGCGAATTAATCGCCGATGCACTTAATCAGGGGATCAGGCACATCATTTTAGGCTTAGGTGGCAGCGCGACCAATGATGCTGGCGCCGGCATGATGCAAGCGCTTGGTGCAAAACTCACTGATATTGCAGGGACCAATATTAAATTGGGTGGTGCAGCACTTGCGACATTGCACAGTATAGATATTCAATCACTGCACCCAAATATCAGTGATTGCACAATAGAAGTCGCCTGTGATGTAGACAATCCATTATGTGGGCCTCGAGGGGCTAGTGCCATTTTTGGTCCACAAAAAGGGGCAAGTCCTGCCATGGTAGAACAACTCGACCAGGCATTAGCCCACTTTGCCAATGTGATTAACCGTCAACACACACCACAGATTACATTGGATTGTGAACATCAAGCTGGAGCGGGCGCGGCGGGTGGAATGGGATTTGGCGTAATGGCACTTTTAGCCGCGACCTTAAAACCTGGAGTTGAAATTGTCACCCAAAGCGTTGAGTTGGCAAAACATTGCCAGGATGCCGATTTAGTTATCACAGGCGAAGGGCGTATTGATGCTCAAACTGTCTATGGCAAAACCCCAATGGGTGTGCTCAATGTGGCCAAAAGATACAACGTGCCCACAATTGCGATAGCCGGCTGCTTAGGTGATAACGCTGATGCGATTATTCAACATGGAATGAAAGCCATCTTCCCTATTATTCCTGCGGTACAATCTTTAGAACAAGTCTTGTCTGATGCTCAGGTAAACCTAACCAATACGGCGCAGAATATTGCCGCGGTATGGTCGCTCTCATTCAAGCAAAACTAAGTGTAAAGTGAGCCACCACCAGCGCCTAATACTCAATCGTGTTAGGCGCTTTTTAATGCGTAAGTAGTATAAATACTTGAAGCTAAGCAAGGCTTACAGTAAAGTTAGCACCCTCTTTTCGTCCTGTAGACATAGCGCGCATTTTAACGCATTTATCATCGTCTATAGGATGCAGTTCTCACCACTACGGCAAGCACAATGACCTCAAAAATTCCGCGTCAAGCACAGGCTTCAGCAGACAGTTTATTGCGGATTTTTACCGCACCTGAAGATGCTTCATCGACGCTAAGCATTATTGAACAGAGGTTATCACAAGACTTAGCCGGATTTTTAGGTAACAGCATTGCGGCATTAGAAAAGCCATTAGCTGAAATTGAAACTGATTTTAATGCCCATCAAATTCCAGTAGACCCCACTTTTGTGTCTGACTACGCTGACGAAATCATGCGTAATTTAGTGGCCCACTCCGTTCACACTGCGGCGCCGAGCTTTATTGGCCACATGACCTCTGCCCTGCCATATTTTGTACTGCCGTTGTCTAAAATGATGGTCGGATTGAATCAAAATTTAGTTAAAATTGAAACATCCAAAGCCTTTACCCCGCTTGAACGTCAAGTGTTAGGCATGATGCACCACCTCGTTTATCAACAACCAAGTCACTTTTATGACCAATGGATGCACAGCGCCAATCATTCCTTGGGTGCATTTTGCTCTGGTGGCACTGTCGCAAACATCACCGCGTTATGGATTGCCCGTAACCGATTGCTCAAACCGCAAGATGACTTTAAAGGCATCACTCGCGAAGGCATGCCAAAAGCGCTTCGGTTTTATGGATTTGATGATTTAGCCATTTTAGTGTCTGAGCGTGGCCATTACTCTCTTGGTAAAACCGCTGACTTACTCGGTATTGGTCGCGACAACATTGTGAGTATCCCAACGGATCATGACAATAAAGTCGACGTTGAGGCAATGCGCGCAGCCGCTAAAAAATTAGCGACACAAAATATTAAAGTGATGGCCATTGTCGGCGTTGCAGGCACAACCGAAACCGGCAATGTCGACCCATTGACAGAACTGGCTCAACTTGCGGCAGAATTACAATGCCATTTCCACGTTGATGCCGCCTGGGGCGGCGCAAGCCTATTGTCGAACAAATACCGCCATTTACTCAAAGGCATAGAACTTGCTGACTCGGTCACCATTGATGCTCATAAACAGATGTATGTGCCAATGGGGGCCGGCATGGTGATGTTTAAAGATCCTGAGCTAGCACAAGCCATTGTGCATCATGCTGAATATATTTTACGTGTGGGCTCTAAGGATTTAGGCAGCCAAACACTAGAGGGCTCTCGCCCAGGCATGGCTATGCTAGTACATGCGTGTCTGCAAATTATTGGTCGCGACGGTTATGAGATTTTAATTAATAACAGCCTAGAAAAAGCCCGTTATT
Source organism: Shewanella sp. MF05956 (assembly GCF_059758055.1). Classification (NCBI taxonomy): domain Bacteria; kingdom Pseudomonadati; phylum Pseudomonadota; class Gammaproteobacteria; order Alteromonadales; family Shewanellaceae; genus Shewanella; species Shewanella sp. MF05956. The sequence goes on from NZ_JCAYNV010000006.1 coordinate 238,108, forward strand.
TTGCATCGATTATTGAGCAACACCCAGAGTTTGAATTAGTGACCAAACCTGAGTTGTGTTTACTCACTTATCGATATATTCCCAGCACAGTTCAGCAGTTACTTAACGAAGCAGTAGCAAGCAATAACGAGCCTTTGGTTCGTAAAATCAATGAGCTTCTCGACGGCTTAACCCAATTTATTCAAAAGCATCAACGTGAACAAGGTAAGTCATTTGTCTCTCGTACCCGTATTAAACCAGCCAAATATTTCAGGCAGCACACCACAGTTTTTAGAGTGGTATTAGCTAACCCTCTCACAAACGAGCAAATATTGCATGACGTGTTGACTGAACAAGTTGAGATAGCCGCGTTGGACAATGAATTTTTACCACAAATCATGGCATTAATGAATTAAGCTGAGTGAGCTGCAACTTAAAAAAGCCTATTTACTATTGAAAAATCAACAGTAAATAGGCGTTATCAACCAAAGTCATTTGCAAACCACATGTAAAAAGATCAACGCTTAAAAAGTGAACACCTCTACAGACTTGTTCAATTGCGCAGAAATACCTTTTAACTCAGTCGCGGTATGGCTGTTACTTTGTGCACTATCAAACGTGTCTTTTGCTAAATCATTAATCGCCACAATACTTTGATTAATTTCTGCCGCTACATGGGTTTGTTCTTCAGCAGCGGTGGCAATTTGGTTATTCATATCTAAAATCAACGACACTGACTGCAAAATAGCTACTAATGCTTCGTTTGCACTGGCAGAACGCGCCGCAGTACTTTGGGCATTTTTCATATTCACTTGCATCAAACTCACCGACTCTTTTGCTTCGGTCTGCAATTTGCTGATCATATCTTGAATTTCACGAGTACTTTCTTTAGTACGATTAGCCAAGTTTCTGACTTCATCTGCCACCACAGCAAAACCACGACCATGCTCACCCGCTCGCGCCGCTTCAATAGCAGCATTAAGCGCTAAAAGGTTGGTTTGCTCCGAAATGCTATCAATCACTTCCAAAATGCCGCCAATGCGCTGAGTTTCTTGCTCAAGTCGAGTCGTTACTGATACCACTTTATCTAACCCGCCCACTAGGGTGGTAATTTCAGTATTCATTTCATTCACGATTTGGATACCGCCTTCTGACGACTTTTGCGCTTCATCTGCGGCCGTCGACGCCTGTAAAGCATTACGAGCAACTTCATCGACAGTAACCGTCATTTCATTCATGGCGGTCGACGTTTGCTCTAACTGCAACATTTGTGATTCCGAACTTTGACTCACATTTGATGCTGCTGAAAACATTTTATCTGAAGATTTCATTAACTCAGTACTTGCGCTATTTATGCGCTGCAGTGTGGAGGTGAGTTGCTTCACCATCACTAACGTAGCGGCGTACACGCCGGTTTCATCGCCAGTTCCAATCCCTGCAGCAGATAAATCCCCTTTAGCGACTCGTTTAACGATTTCTTCAATATCGGTTGGTTCACCACCAATTGGGCGGTACATAAGCCGTGTCACTAATACATACGTTAGCGCCAATGACGCCAATAATGCCAACACAGCAATACCTACGCTCAGTATTAAGTTGGTTGTTGATGCGGCATTAATATTCTGCCAACGATCCCAAGACCATACACTCCAACCTAAGGCGGCTAACTTAGCATTGAGTGCAAAGTAATCCTCGCCAGCCTGTTGGTAATTTATCCCTGTTGAATCACTGTTTTTAAATGGGGCAAAATCAGGTTGTACATCGAATAAATTTTTACCAATCTGGTCTGGATACTTAGAAGCTAAAATAAATCCATCTTCTCGGCTCACATACAACTGGCCACTTTCAGACAATCCAGCAATGAAATCGGTAATCGATTGCACTCCAATATTAACGCACAATACCGCTATTATTTTTCCTCCACGGATAACAGGAACGGCAACCGCCATTACTGGTGTTCCGGTACTACTAATATAAGGAGTAGTGACAATGTATTGTTCACCAGCAAAAGCCCTGACATACCATTCACGCTTAAGCTCTACTGCATTAAAGTTTGGAATTACGCCATTAGGTAAATACGTTTCACCATTTTCCAGGCCAATATAGGCTTCTAACACACCGAGATCTTTCTCTACATGGGCCAACTGTAGCTTAATTTCATCAATATTAAGTTGCCCCTCATCTATTGGCATATTTGCAGCGACTAACGACAAGCTGTCAAAGTAACGCAGCATTCTTTGCTCTAATGCATCCGCGATCAGATGAGCTTCATTACCTAATTTCTCACTGTAATCATGTACAGATGATGCTTTAAAATTTAAGTAACTCACGGTAGTGATCAATACAATTACGGCAGCAAATAAACCACCAATAAAGCTGACCAACTTGAATTTTGCGCTCATTGCCACTCCTAAATTATTGTCATACTTTGAATCATAGTTATTTTTGAGTAATTGATCTTTTGAGTAATTGAACTTTTGAGCCATGTCATTAACAGATATAGCAACTTAATATGTATAACTATAAGCCACTGTGGAGATTTGGTGAGACTTTATAAAGTGACTAAATACTTTATCGGCTCAAAACCCCAAAATTAAATAGCTGCACGGCATAAATATGCCGAAAACAGTATTCATCAAAAAGACATGCGAATGATTAGGAGCGAATAGATCCCAGATAGCGCTATAACTATAGTCAGTCGTCGTATCATTGATTTGTGAGTCAGCAATTATTTAAACCAGGCTTGAGTAACCTTGAGAGCAAAAATCTTCTGCCAGACCTGCACGATTAATGGCCAGCAAACTAAATCATGAACATAAATCTTGAGTGATGCAGACAAATCAGAAGCTGCGGAGCTATCTATTTAAGCGAGCTCAGGGTTTCGCTTAAATCACATCTATAAAATACTCCATAAACTCTAATTTAGTTGACTGTCTGTCCGCCCCAAACATTACGAAGCAAGGTATTGAATCCATACAAGACTTTTAAAATTTTTTCCATATCAACGATCATTAACATCCAAATCAATGAATCACCGACTGAGATAGACAACTGGTGTAAAGATGAAGCCAGCATGAGTAAACAAATTACCACCATCAGGATTGCTCCAGAGAAAGCAGCGAGTAAATTTGCGACCTGATGAATAAGAACATCATATTAGGCGTAAACTAGAGGCGAGTTGGCAGGGTTAGAACGGAGGAACAAGGGTGCAAGACGAGGAAACTACGTGATCTCATGACCAACGTAAATGATGCCGCAGTGCAAATATAAATATTTACTCTGTTCTTACTAAATTCTGATTGTTAAAAGACTACCCTATGTAGATTATAGGTAAGAAAAAATACCCTATTATGTAGTATTCTAGAGCAAAAAGACTGGCTGGATCCTCAAGCAAATAATGCATTTGTTAATTAAGCCAGCTTGATAAGTATCATAATTCACTTTACTACGAGTAACGTCATGATTAATCAGCTACAAGAAAAATATCAACTGTCGTTATTGTTGCTACTCAGTGCTGTCGCTGTGTTAGGCGTTTCCCCATTTGTAGTGATACGTTATTTGGCTGGAAACTTCACGGCGACTATCATTGATACAATACTTATCCTAGGGATTATATCTTTAGTCACATACGCGTATTACTCGAAAAAAATCCGAATGGTAAGTGCGGTGATAGCAGTATTTATTAATGCAGGTGTTGTCATCATCGCAATCGCTAACGGAGTTGATAGTTTTTTGTGGGTTTACCCCGTCTTCGCAAGCACTTTCATTTTGGTAAAGCCAGTTGAAGCCTTTTGTATAAATATTATCGCCGGTATTTCGGTAGTAGAACTATCTGATATTTTTAACACTATTTCAGAGGACTCTTTCATTATAACAACGTCAATGTTGTCATTAAGTGCCTTCGTTTATGCCAGCCATGGGTTAAAGCAATTTCGTTTACTTGAAACACTTAATACGGTGGACGTATTAACGGGTGCCTTTAATCGTCGAGCAATGAGTTCAGATTTGAAAGTCGCCCTGGCTAACGCCGAGCATAACGATATTAAATATTTTTTGGTCATACTAGATTTAGATTATTTCAAAAAAGTTAATGATAAATTTGGCCATGCTGTTGGTGACAAAATACTGCAAGACTTTGTCACCATTACCACATCGAATATTCGTAAATATGACAAACTTTACCGATTTGGTGGGGAAGAGTTTGTACTCTTAATTCCCGAGAATAACGATAGACAACATACGTTTTTTGATGACCTTCGCACAACGATTAAAAAGGAGTTAACAACACCAGATGGTGAAGAGGTAACGGTGTCATTTGGTGTTGCTCATTGGGTACCAGGTACAACCGAAGACACTTGGTTGCAACGTGCCGATGAAGCACTTTATCAAGCTAAAGCAAAAGGTCGTGATTGCGCAGTTTTTAGCCACAAATAGTGTTATTAACGCATAACGGTGAGATGTCATTATTCAACAAAACTTCCCCGTCAAACAAGACGTTATTTAACATTTTGGTTAACTTGTATTTTATTTAATTCTTGAGACAACATGTTTTCCATAGTGTCGTGTTGCGGCAACTTTTTTTCAAGGATATCAACGAGTTCATTATATTTTGGCGAACCACCTAATTGTGGTAATATTATCGTGAAAAAGACTAAGAAAATAGCCAGATAGGTAAACTGTTCATGAGGCAAAACACCAAACAACATGGCGATTAAAAGGCCAACTAATATCATGAATAACACGGGCTGCATCCACTTACTTTTATTACGTGATGTCATAGCAGCTTTAATCACTGCGATTTCCTTTTGAGACATATCCATTATCAAATATCCTTAAAAAATGCGTTAACACTTATTCGTAAGGCGGTTTTCAAAACATCAATCACCTATAGGATAAGATCGATACCCCATCTACATTCTGCTACAACGTTACCAGTCTCCTGTCAAAATGATTAACAGATTGAACCGTATGATCTGATGACACCTTATTTTAACAAACCAATGCGCTGATACTCTGCTTTAAATTCTTTGCTGTTAGCTTATTTTCTTTGTCGCTTTTTTCGTCGTAAGTCACGGGCCATGGCGTCTGTCGTTGGGTATTTTGGTAACACTAACCATAAAACAACATAAACGAATATTGGAATAGCAAAAAATAGGCTAGTTAACAAAAATACTAACCTGATGCTGTTTTTTCGCAAATGATAATACTCTGCAATGCCCGAGCAAACGCCAGCAATAATTGCAGATTCGCCACGAGTTAGCACTTTTATATTATCTAGACTTTCCAAGCCGTTGATTTCCTCTTGGTCTGGTGTAACGAAGCATCATGACGTTAGTAACCGTAGGCCATAAAATTAACGCTACGGTGCTTAATGCTCTGACTATTTGTTAAGTTTCTTCTTTGATTTTGTTAGCATATTTACCAAAGACTTTACCTGTGGTGGCCCATACCATCACGCCGCCCCAGGCGATAAAAGACAGACCTGCTGGGATACAAGCCAATAGAATGTATTTGAAGTGTTTTCTATTAAAAATTAACGAAAGAAGTGCTGGAAGAAACCAAAGAATAAGCCCGCCTATCACTAACGCAGCCATAAACATATAATTGTCACTTGCCAACGTTTTATCTATAAAATCCATTTACTTAATCCTTTTTAAAATTGATAAATCTTACTCATATTTAGACATAACGCAGCAAAGAGAAAATCGTCATCTGCTCGTTTTGTTAGCTCTTTGCCATGCACGTTTACACTGAAACTACGCCAATAAAAATAACAACTCAGTAACATTACAATAGTCATTGCAGAATATGCAACTAAAACAGGTACAAGGCATTGTTTAACATTTAGATACTGAAATTAAAAAGGAAAGTGCAAATACACGTTATAAGACGATAATCCTCAGAAAAGGCTACTTGTTATTTAATTTCGTACTTTATCCAACGCCCCGCAAACTGCATTAACGCCTTGAATCGCTCTTGGGGTTGCACGGTGCAGTAAGTCTGCATCGAACTGATATATATGCTGTTTTTTTACTGCGGGAAGTTCTGGCCAATCGGCCCAGTTCAATTTAGTGGCGTCAGGGTAAACATTTATAAAAACAGTTCAAAACTTGTCCCTTAAGCTAATTTCTGTCGGATAGGCGACACCTGTTACCAAGTGCCGCCCTCCTAAGAACCGTACGTGCAACTTTCACTGCATACGGCTCAAGCCTCCGCTAAGGCGTGTTCTGTTACCCAGCACCCTATATCGCAGCCAAGACGGGTTCGAACCATGAGTTTCTACCTTCCTTTGCCCGCTTGCGCGTACCTAAGTAAGCTGCATATTCGGGGTCGTAAGGTGT